>JBNJDH010000375.1:0-3639 GCA_051744695.1 Bacteroidota bacterium
TTTGAAGGGTTTGGTACCTATCTTATCGACAGTGTTAAAGCAGACAAAAATGGCGCATTTCAGCTTTCATTCAGCCCTAAAGATTATGGCACGGGCTACCTCGCGGCAAATGACAATGGAGTCTTTATGGTGATACTCGCTAAAAATGAAAATTTAAGCCTCGAAGGCGAAATCCTGACAAATCCGGAGACTGTAGAAATTACATCAGGTGAACAAAACCAGCAATTTGGGAAGTATGCATCCGAACATCCCCGTAGGGAACGAAACCTCAATGCATGGGATTACCTGGAGAAAATTTATAAAAAGGATTCGCTGTTTACCATACATAATGGCCCCAAACAGGCAATAGTGAAAGAAAAACAAAGAATAAAAGCAGAAGACAACACCTTTTTGGCAAATTTAGATTCCGAAACTTACGTGAGTTGGTTTTTGCCGGTCCGTAAACTGTTAAGTTCCGTTTCTGCAATAGCGCAATACCGAACCGAAGAGATTCCGGCTACAATCAATGCTTTCCGGGAACTAGATTATACAGATGAACGACTTCATAAAAGCGGCTTGCTGAAAGAGACCATCGAGAATCATTTTTGGTTGATTGAAAACAGTGGTCGTTCACTGGATTCGGTTTATGCCGGAATGAAAATTTCAATTGATTCCATGATTGATAATCTTTTGATTGATGAAAAAAAATTCAACGAAATAACCGATTACCTGTTTGAACTTTTGGAGCAGCGTAGCTTATTTGAAGCATCGGAGTATTTGGCTTTGAAAGTCCTGAACGAGGTTAACTGCACCCTTGACAACGACCTTGCTTCACAATTGGAAAGCTATCGTGCCATGAAAAAGGGCAATACAGCGCCCGATTTTGAATTTAATGGCGATGTTTTTACAACCGCTTGTCAACCAGGTAATATTCCTAAAAAACTACAGAACATCAATAGCGATTACACGGTTTTGGTTTTCGGAGCAAGTTGGTGTGCAGCCTGCCCGGAAGAACTTTTGCAGATTGCCGATTTGTACGAGAAATGGAAGAAAAACGGTGTAGAGGTGGTTTTTATTTCCCTGGATGAAGACAAGCAAACTTTCAAAAACTTTGCCGGCGGCTTCCCTTTTATCAGTATCTGCGATTACCAGAAATGGGAAAGCCCCGTTGTAAAAGATTATCATGTGTTTGCCACACCTACTATGTTTTTGTTAGACTTCAAACGTGAGGTTTTGCTCAGGCCCAACTCTGTTAGCCATATGGATTCCTGGGTGGATTGGTATTTGGGGAGGAGTCCCTAAAATGAAGATATTAGCCTCAATCTAGGTGGTTTTTTCAATAGCTTTAAGGAAAAAATGAGTGTCTCAATAAACTTACGCTATCAAAAAACAAAAGCACCCTGACAATCAGAGTGCTTTGTAGCCCCACCAGGATTCGAACCTGGATTTCAAGTTTAGGAAACTCGCGTTCTATCCCTTGAACTATGGGGCTATGCCTTCCACAGACTTTGCAAAAGTAGCAATTCTATTTTTCTTTAAAAAGGAGTTGTCCGTTATAATTAACGCGCTATAGAGAAGATAAGCGCTTTGCAACCTCTTCCAGGTGTTCATCAGTCCGGGCAAAGTTGAAGCGAAGCAGGTGTTTCTTTGTTTTCTCGTGATAAAATGCGCTGACCGGCACGGTGGTCACACCAACATCTTTGACCAGTCTTACCGCGAAATCACGATCGGGCTCATCTGATATGTCTTTGTAGCTGAAAAGCTGAAAAAAAGATCCGTGCGAAACGATGGGCTTAAACCGCGTGGCGCCCATCAACTGGTTGAAATGGTCGCGTTTTTGTTTATAGAAGCGGGCCAGTTTCATATACTCCTCCTTGTATTCCAGAAATTCGGAAAGGGCCCACTGAAATGGAGAAGAAACACTCTGCATCATCACATGCTGCACTTTCCTGAGTTCCTTCATAAGTTTGGCCGGGGCGGCGCAATAACCTATCTGCCAGCCCGAAACATGATACGTTTCGCCAAAAGAGCTGATGATGACGCTGCGTTCTGCCAGTTTCGGATAAAGGGCGACGCTTTGGTGCGATTCCCCGTTGAAAACCATATGCTCGAAGATTTCATCCGAGAGAACCGTAATGCGGGTCCCGTTGATGATCTTTTGCAGGCGAAGCATGTCCAGTTCGGTGAATACCATGCCCGTGGGGTTATGGGGGGAATTAACGATGATCATCCGCGTGTTGGAATTGATGATCTTCTGGACTTCCTCCCAGTCAATGTGGAAATCAGGCCCTTTCAGGGGGACGAATACCGGTTTCCCTCCGTTGATCTCGATGGCCGGGACATAACTGTCGTAGGCCGGTTCAAAAATGAGCACTTCATCGCCTTCGCGTATGAGGGTGGTGATGGTTGAAAAAATGGCCTGGGTGGCCCCGGCGGTTATGGTAATTTCTGAGTTGGGATCATAGTGATGTCCATAAAGGTGTTCGATTTTCCGGGAAACCTGCTCGCGCAGTTCCATCACCCCGTTTGGCGGGGCAAATTCGTTGATGCCTTCAGAAATATGTTTCTGCACCAGGTCGATCAATGCCGGAGAACAATGAAAATCGGTATATCCGGCAGCCATATTGATGGCATTATGGCTGTTGCCAAGTTCCGTCATGGCATTAACAATGCTGTTATCCAGTGTTATGAGCTTAGGAGCGATCATATTCTTGCCTTATAGTTCCCAAATGGGTGGTTTCCCTCAAATATATACAAATTTCAGGCAAAAATGCACTTTTTTTATGAGATGCACCAAGAAAGGGGGTAAACAGCATGCATTCCTTTAAATCAATGAAATAAAGATGACGACTGATGGTTGTGGGGCTAATGTTAAAAACCAGTAAATGCTTGGGGGTGAGTTAAATGACCTTAAGCGGGCGAAATCGTGTTGCGAAAGTCTTTTCAGGTCTTCTTTGACGGGAGCGGTGATATTGTTGACAGAAGGGTCTGTTTGTGGTTTTCATGTCATTCCCGAAGCATGGTGTGAAGGACATCCAGGGTGCGAAGGTTCCCGAATCCATGCGCGTGAATTCTGAAAAAATCGAGAAGGGCTTCCAGAATATTTTGCCGTTCAGTAACATTTCGGGCCAGGTTTTTCAGGGATGATATCTCTGTATTGAAAAGTCGGGCAAACAAAGCCGTTTTTCCGGGATCCAAAACCATGGGGTGGGTGGGTTCCGAGCCAACAAAACACCCGTTTTTCAGATCGAACCACATGCCCTGATGCTTATAATTGTTTTCGGGCATGAAACCCAGGTGATCTGCCAAATGAAACATCACAAAAAGATGCAGATTTTCTGCTCCTGAGATATCCGAATCCAAAATTTCAACTGCCTGC
This sequence comes from Bacteroidota bacterium, assembly GCA_051744695.1. Classification (GTDB taxonomy): domain Bacteria; phylum Bacteroidota; class Bacteroidia; order Bacteroidales; family Marinilabiliaceae; genus Marinilabilia. The sequence goes on from JBNJDH010000375.1 coordinate 3,359, forward strand.
TCGAGGAAATCGTAAAGGTCAGTAGCTGGGTCTTGCAAAATGAGGACCCTGGCAAGCAATTCGGTGAGGAAAAAGGCCTGGGCACGGGTTGTTTGATGATAGGGAATTCTTTTCAGAGGGTGGCGCAGCGAAAATTCCCTGATGCGGTGGAGGTCTTTATCGGGCGCGTGATAAACCTCCATGGTGAGCCGGTTGAGTGGTTGTAGCAGGGCCGTTTTCCGGTTTTTGCGACTTCCCCGCACCCCGTTCACCACGTAGTCCTGTCGCCCCAGCTCGCGGGT
>JBNJDH010000376.1:0-3637 GCA_051744695.1 Bacteroidota bacterium
GACCTTTCGCGGCGCCTTATTGACGATGATCAGTTCAAATCACTGGTGTGGTCTCAACTGGCCGAATTGAAAGAGCGTCATATCGTGGATGAACTTGATGTTCGAAATTTATGGCGTGAACATCAAATGCGCAGGGCCGATCATTCGAACCTGATACAGGGACTGTTTTCCCTGGAAGTACACTTGAAAGCCGGAAAGGAATTGTAGTATGAAGAAAAGATTTCTATATGCAGCCGAGGTGTTTTTGCCGGGCGAAAAAGCCAGCAGCATACATGTGATGCGCATGTGTGAAGCCCTGGCCGGAGAAGGTTATGACGTTACGCTTCTGGCTCTTCGTTCCCCAAATTTCAAAAGCAACCAAGCTGTTTTTGACCATTATGGCACCCGTGAAAGTTTTGAGCTTAAAGTAGTCAATGCCCCTGGAAAGGGGCGCCTGGCTTCCTTTTTCCTGGGGTTGGTCGCTATGATGTGGATTTTGCGTACCCGCCCAACGCTGACTTATACACGTTCGGTGGTGCTTGCTTTTTTGATGTCGCTGGTGGCAAACAATGTAGGTTATGAGGCCCATACTTTTGTGTTGCGTTCTGTGCATAAATGGCATGTGCAATTGTTTCGAAGATTGATTAAAAAGCCTTCGTTCAGGGGAATGATTGTGATCTCCGGTGCCCTGAAAAAGATGTTTGTTTCGGAGGGCTTGCCCGGAGAGGATGTATTTGTTGCACATGATGGGGCTGATGTGGTCGCGACCGGAGAGAAACTTGAATTAAAGGGGGAGTATTCCTGCAATGCAGGTTACTTCGGAAGCACATACAAGGGAAAAGGTGTTGAGGTGATCGTGAAGATTGCCCGGCATCTCCCCGATGTGGGTTTTCATGTGTTTGGGGGAACGGCCGGAAATATGGAAGATGAAGGCGTTATGCCCTCTAATCTGTTGTTTTACGGATTTGTTTCTCCTGCAAAGGTTCATCTTTACCGGAATGCCTGTGATGTATTGTTGGCACCCTATCAGGAAAATGTTTTTGTTTCCGGCAAGCAGGCGTTTTCTATTAGTTCTTTCATGTCGCCGTTGAAAATATTTGAGTATATGTCGGCCCAAAAGCCAATGATTGTTAGTGATCTGCCTGTGTTGAGAGAGATTTTGTCCGAACAGACTGCTCTGATCGTTTCACCTGCTGATGTGGAAGAATGGAGTGAGGGGCTGGAAATGCTTTGCAACAATCAGGACAAAAGAGAGCAATTGGCCGCTAATGCCTACAAACAGTTTCTGGACAACCATACATGGCAACAACGGGCCGCATCAATCAAAGGGTGGCTGGAACAAAGAATGGAAAAAAGTATATGAAGATATTAATGATCATAGAGAGCCTGAGGGATGGGGGCAAGCAGCGCCGCATGGTTGAAATGTTGCGCGTGATGGCAGAGCGGAGTCATCATCGCTTTCTCGTGTTGTTCCTGAAAAACGAGATCCATTATGATGAAGTTTATCAGGTGAAGGGGGTTGAATTTTCCTATCTAAAACGCCGTTTCCGGGCAGATCCGGGGATTTTTTGGTCATTTATCAGCCGGGCGCACCGGTTTGACCCTGATGTGGTCCATGCCTGGGGCAGCTTGCCCGCCCTGATAGCTGTGCCTTATGTGCTTGAATCGGGGAAGCCTTTTGTCAACGGGATGATTGCCAATTCGCGCCTGAAAATTTTTTCTAGCGAGTGGTTCAGGGTCTTGTTGACCTTTCCTTTTTCAAATTTAATCATCGCCAATTCCGAGATTGGGTTGAAGGTTTACAAAGTTCCCCCGAAAAAGCGACGACTCATACGAAACGGGATCAACTTCGACCGGGTGGTATTATCCACTCCGCAGGAGAAGGTCAGAGCGGCTTACGGACTCAATGGACAGGCAAAAGTGGTGGGCATGGTGGCGACCATTGACTGGCGCAAAAACTTTCCGATGTTTATTCGTTCGGCCCTGGAATTGCTTAAAATCCGTGATGATGTGGTTTTCCTTGTGGTGGGGGATGGTCCGGACAGAGAAAAAATCCGCCGCATGATCCCGGCCGGGAAGGAGCACCGCTTTGTCTTTACCGGAAAGATCAACCACGTGGAAGAAACCATTGCCATTTTCGATGTGGGGGTTTTGGCATCTTATGGAGAAGGGACTTCCAATAGTTTGCTGGAGTATATGTTGTTGGAGAAACCCGTGGTGGTGACTGATGTGCCAGGCATTACAGAGGTGGTCAGCCATGGCGAGCATGGCTATTTGGTGAAACAGGACGACGACCAGGCGATGATGCAAAAGATCGGGGCGTTGCTCAATGACCCGGACAAAGCAAAAAAAATGGGGCAGGCCGGTAAAGATTTGGTTGCCCGGGTTTATTCGATAGATCGGATGGTCTCCGGGTATGAAGCCGTTTACGAGGAAGTGACCCGTTCTTGAAAATTTGATTTCATGAAGAAAGAAGTGATCGTAGCTCTTGAAACCCCTTTTGTGGCCCGTTGGTTTGCCGATGCGGTAAGCTCATACGCGCAGCGCCATAACGTGGCGGTTTCCCTTCGGCTTCCCCCTTATGCACAAGGAAGGAAGGAGGTGAATGGCTTGTTTTTTCTGAAATTGCCAGCTTTGTTTCAAAAGGTGGACATGACTGGATACTTCTTGCTTGCCGCCGATGATGCCGGTTCTCCGGTTTTGGACCTGCGCAGATCCGGGGCAGAAGTCTCGCCGGAAGAGCAGGTTGCCACCAGAAGGATTCGTTTGCGGGATGGTTTTTTGTTTACAGCCGGAGGCGGGAAAGGGCTCTGGCACTTTTGGGTTCGGTTTTTTGTTTATGGAAATCCCCTTTTGATTCAAGAGTTTCCTTCAGGTGCTGTTTATGGGGTTTTCTTTCAGACCCGGAACTTTACATTCCGGAAGAATACGGGATATTTAAAACACAATCTGACACGGATCTTTGATCGTTTAATATTCGATAGCCCCCATCATTTTCCGTCTGTTGAAACCCTGAATTTTAATGACGGGAATCCCGTTCTGAAATGGATTGAATACCCTTTTTGGCGACTGATGCGAAAGTTCAGGGAAAAAGTTGCTGGCGGGCGATGGCAGTTGGTCAGGCTGGATCCGGAGATGCCGGGAACTTCTAATCCCGGTGTGTTTGGTGTGATTCATCCCCCGGCGGAAAGGGGGTGGGCCGATCCCTTTCTGGTGGAAAAAGATGATGAGGTTTTTCTTTTTCTGGAAGAGATTGTAAACGGGAAAGGACACATAGCTGTGGCTGCTATAGATCAGCCAACCGGAAAGTTGAAGAACCGGCCGGCAGCTGCGCTGGAAAAGCCGACCCATCTTTCTTATCCCTTTGTTTTTCACGTTGAAGGAGAATGGTATATGTTGCCCGAAAGCAGTGCGTCTCATGAAGTCACCCTTTACCGGGCGGTTGAATTTCCTTACAAGTGGGAGTTTTTCCGGACAGTTTTTGAGGGAGAGCAATGGGTGGATACGACCCCGTTTTTTCACAACGGAAAATGGTGGATCTTTTCGGTGTGCAAACCTGCTTCTTATGCTTCGTCATACCAGGAACTTTACCTGTTTCATTGTGATGATATTTTGCATGATGCATGGAAACCTCACCCGATGAACCCCGTGGTTTCGG
>JBNJDH010000377.1:0-3632 GCA_051744695.1 Bacteroidota bacterium
CCGATTTGTTGATCCATGTGGGTGATTATTGCATAATATTCCTGCCGGTGCACCTTAACAGCATATTCGGTTCTTGGAAAAGGAGCAAGCCGCTCGTCTCTTAATCCTTCGCCACTACCAATCTCGTTCCTGTAAGGATAAAGCGGTTGATAATTGGCAGGAACTGAGATATCATCCAGCGGATACATATCCACAAACTCCTTCGGGGATTGTCGTGGATCATGGGGGGCATTAAAAGCCAGGTACATGAAGAACGGGTTGTCCCGGTTTTTAGCCGAATCTATAAATGCAATAGCATCATCGCCCAGCACTTCACTCCAATGTTTACCACCTTCCCAAAAACCTCCCCATTTTGTATCCCAGGGTTGCCATGTAGTATCATTCTCATGAAGGGGCCTGTTATATCCTTCACTAACAGCAGCAGGCATACCCGGACGTTCATTTTTAACATGGTCGAAAACATCTGCAGGATTTCTTCTAACATGCCATTTTCCGGTAAAATAAGTTTCATAACCCGCCTGTTGCATCAGGTTGCCCCACATAGGGCGGGGTAAAGGCTTTTCCTTTTGGCTCTCCCTCCTTATAACTCCATCAACAAGCATTTCACGTTCTGAACCTTCATAGTCACTATATAGCTGTTCCTGCTGGCGTGCCCTCCAAACAAAACTGCCTGTGCTGAGCATGGCCCGGCTGGCAACACAAACTGCTCCATGCCAGGCTCCCATATTATAAGTATGAGTAAATGTAACGCCGGTATTCACCAGTTTATCCAGATTGGGCGTTTTAATTTCATTGTTTCCCAAAGCATGAATAGTCGAATAACATTGATCATCAGAGAAAATGAACAGTATGTTGGGTTTAGAAGTCATTTCTTCTGAATCACCATTTGAATTTCTATCCGACTTACAAGCAGAAAAAACTATAAGTGAAAAAGAAATTAAAAAGGATAAGAATAAAATTGAATGTTTCATAAATAAATAATTTCTGTTAAATGGGCTTTTAAAACCCATACTTAGTGTAAAATCAACAATTTTTATAATAAAAAGCAAAAAAAGAGAGTACTTGTCGTTATGGCCAATGCAAAGGCCAGGAGTTATCAAATTTCATACGCGTGCACCCGGTACTTTCCTAGGTGTTTAGTTATTTAGATCAGTTTCATTTTCGGTTTTAGTGTTGTTCGAAAACAATGGATGTCAGAAAAAATCGACCTTCGTATGGATTTGTTGTTATCCTGCTTTTTCTATAGATGACAGTTTTTTATTCAACGACATGGCCTAACTTTCCAAGTTCGTTTTTCAGGTGCGCTTTTCGTTTGGCTTTTGTACTGCTGAATTAATATTCTGCCTCAATTTCTTAGTTCTCACTCATATCACTCAAGATATGACAAACTGACTTCAGGATTGAATGCTCGAATGCGCTTAAAGCCCTTTTTTGCCTCCACAAGCTGCCAGTTTGAGGCACCTAACATGATAAAAGGTGTTTTTGTCCTCGTGGCTGCCCATGCGATTTCGATCAGCACAGATTTTGTCTATCAACTTTGTACCTGCCGTTCCGCTTGTGAAACTCAACATAGTCGATAACTAGATGTTGGCAACTTCCAAAATCCGGATAATCCGGTTCTTGTTTGAAGCATTGCTTTACACCAACTTTGTTATACCTGGCAGTTTCAAAATATTGTAAACAGACTTCCAGAATATGCCTGTATTTCCCATGGTCACGTGCATAATTCCATTTTCCAATAGCCAATCTCTCAATTCTTTCAAAGAACTCGTGACGGTCTCAAATCCCCCGTTTTTTTTACCCTTCACCGTCAATGGTAGCTACTACAACTTGCGCAAATCAAGACTACATCCACATGATACGACTTGCTTAAAACTTATTTGCGGTATTTACATCCTTATCGTTTCATTAGTTATGTGGCTTATGTAAGAACTAAATTACGAATCCTCAACGTAATTGGTGTCGTTCGCATTGCACCCGATTTTCATTCTTGTGGGTATCAAAAAACTGTCTGTAGGTTTCATTTCTATTTTTTATTTGAATTTGAATTAATCACTATTCGATTCAATCTTTGCCAAATCATTCATCACTTCTGCCTTCCAATTAAATAGTTCCTTTTTCATCTGACTTGCAATATGAGGATGTGACTTGACAAGATTTTCTTGTTCTTCAGCATCTTCAACTATATTATATAGTTCGAAACGTTTTTCTTTTTCATCATGAATTAACTTATACGTATTTCCCATCCATACAGCTTCCCGCCCATTCCTATTTAAAAATCCAATAGGTACATTACGTTCTGTCTGTTTTTGCTCAATAACAGGCAGTAAACTGATTCCATCATAAGGCCTCTCGGAGGGCAATGGTATTTCCAGAGCATCAAGTATTGTAGGAAAATAATCAGATGTTACACCAGGTATATCCACTTTAAATGGTTTTGGAATCTTTTCCGGCCATACGAGTAAACCCGGAACCCTGATTCCTCCTTCATAAATACTAAGTTTAGCTCCCCTTAATCCGCCAGTGGAACCTTCTTTAGTAGATTCAGCTTGCATGGCAGGACCATTATCCGAACAAAACCATAACATGGTATTATTTTCAATACCCATGTCTCTCAACACAGTTCGAAGGCGGCCAATTTGCTCGTCCATTGCTGTTATACAACCATAATAGTTCTGTTTGCTTTCAGAAAAGTTTTTATACATCTCCTTATATTCCGGACCTGCAATTACCGGTGCATGGGGAGTATGAAACCAAACCACTGCTATGAAAGGTTTATTTTTTTTGTTCGCATTTTGGATAAAAGGAATAACCCGGTCCATAATTACACGCGAATCATCTCCTTCTAAATTTTCAGTAACTACTTGTCCTTCCCCGGTGAAATATTCATTTCCATAGGACTTTCCTTCCTCTTTGGCCTCAGGGTCAATCATCGGATCCCAGGTTGGCACCTTGGATTCTGTTACGAAGGAAACATCAACATCTCTTTCCCAGGGTGGGGTATAGTATTTTACGGGATTTTCAGCAAATGCTCCCCATCTTTTCTGATCACCCGGTTTTTTACTTAAGGTTCCCATATGCCACTTGCCAAAATGGCCGGTAGTGTAACCATTATCCTTAAGAACTGTAGTAATTGGAATTTCGCTTTCTTCAAGTTTACCCTTCATGGCAAAAGTAATTCCGAAACGATATGGGTTTCGACCGGTATAACAGCTACCACGGGTTGGTGAACACATTGCAGCAGCAGAATAAAATCGTGTAAAAGTGATACCTTCCGCACTCATCCGGTCGAGATGTGGTGTCTTGAGATGGGGATGTCCGTTGTATCCCGTATCGCCCCAACCCTGATCATCCGACATCATCAAAATAATATTGGGAGGGTCCGTTTTTGTTGAACAACCAAAACATATAACGGAAGTTAAAAGTAAAATTAAAATATTCCTCATATTTGACTTTTTATTAATTAGTTAATTAAAAAAATGATTATAACATTTATTCCAGATGCTATTTTTTTATTCAATACTAAATTCATCATATATTAAGATAATCCTAATAAGCAGTAATAAGTGGCAAGTAAAATTCAGAAAATAAACAACAGTTATAGTTTATTAAAATCAATTTTGAATTCCTCG
>JBNJDH010000378.1:0-3622 GCA_051744695.1 Bacteroidota bacterium
GTATGTTCGCTTAATTCTTTTATTCATAATTATTTACCAACGCTGAGTTAATTTTGATGTAAGGTTTTTACCAGCGTGTCATCGTTTACCAATCTATTTGCAAGTTTATTTTCGCTTATTCGATAAGAAAAACGGCAAAGAACATGGTGATTAGCGAGGCACTTTACCCTCTGCTTTTTGCGTTACTCATACCGCAACGCCTCAACCGGATTCCTCGTCGCTGCCCGCTCCCGAGTAATCGGGACCAACTCACTTTGAATTTATTCATATCTTAAACTTTCAATTGGATTCTTAGTTGCTGCTTTATAATTTTGAAATGAAACCGTCAGCAGCGCAATTACCAGCGCCAGCAATCCGGCCAGCGCAAATATCCACCAGCTTAAACTGGTTTTGTACGCAAAGTTTTCCAGCCATTTATTCATGGCGTAATATGCAACGGGTGTAGCAATTATAAAAGCAGTTGCCACCCACTTTACAAAGTCTTTGTTGAGCATCGCCAGAATTTCCGATATCTTGGCGCCATTTACTTTCCGAATACCTATTTCTTTGGTGCGCTTTTTTGTATCATAAAGAGATATTGCAAATAACCCGATGGCAGAAATCAAAAAAGCGATGATTGTGAAAATGATATATATTTGGCTCAGGCGTTTTTCCTTTTGATAGAGGGCTTCCACTTCATCGGAAAGAAAACTATAACGAAATGCTTCACCGGGATTGTTTTTTAAAAAGAGCTCCTTTACGAACTTTAATCCAGACTGAGTTGCACCATTTTCAAACTGAATAAGAAGATTATCTTCCATATCTTCAAAAAAGAGGAGCAATAATGGTTGGGGGTGTTTAGAAAGATGTTCAAAATTGAAATCTTTAATCACTCCAATTATTTCGTAACCTTCTTTACGCGACCAGGATTTATTCAATATCCTTTGTGCTGAGATATCGGTTATTCCCCAATATTTCATGGCAGCTTCATTTATAACCAATTTTTTACCGCGACTTTTATCTTTTTCACGATCAAAGAAACGACCTCTAACCATTTTAAGGCCTAATACTTCCGCATACTCAGGTGTAACAGTCAATGCTTTTTCTGTGGTGTAATCTTTATCATCCCCCTTTAACTTCCATGACATTTCGAATGGTTCAATTGGTACGTTTCCTATTGAAAAACTTCTAACAGAGCTATTAGCATCAAGCTCATTTTTCACAAACTGAAAACTATTTTGGTAATCTTGATATTGCTCCATCATTTCTTCTCGGGTTTGCGATTCGTTAAACTGCGGCTCATGAAACATTTGTGTACAAATTGTATTTTCATAAGTAAAACCAAGATCCTTATTCAGCATCAAATCGAGCTGACGGAATACAACCACAGAAGCTATGAGCAAAACAAATGAAAGGGAAAACTGAACGGTGGTAATTATATTTTTACCAGCAAGTTGCGAAGTGCCAAAAACCTGTTGTTTTAAACTGTTTGTAATGGGTATCCTCCTATAAATTACCGATGGATAAACCATCGATATTACAATTAGAATACATAGAATCGTAGCATTTAATAAAGAAATCTGCCAGGTTGGAGGATTTAAATTATCACCAGCAATTTGGTTAAAAAATGGCAATACAAGTTGAAAAGCCATTGTTATCAGAACAGTTGAAATAAGAATTAACAATACTATTTCAGCAAGCTTCTGACAGAAAATATGTTTGCTGCCGGCTCCTGTAATCTTATTAATTCCGATGTTTTTTACCGACGAGTTGATGTTGATAACCTGGAGGTTTGAAAAGTTTAATAACGAGATCAAAAAAATCACTCCAATAATTGCCCAAAGTACACTGATGCTTTTTTTATCGCCGTGTTTTGATACAACACCAATCATATCAACATTATTCCCATTATAATAGAGCTGATTAAAGGCAACTACATCCGAAGTTCCATCTTTGTAACGTTCTTTTTGGCGACCCAGCTCATTTAGTTTCCTGACAAAATCAGTTTTATTAAAATTGGCGTTAGCAACAATAAAATTTGCTCCCATTCTGCTATAACGCATGGAGTGGTCGGGAATAATAAAATCAAATTTTATTGAACTATTAGAGGGTAAGGGTTCTAAAATTCCTTTTACGGTATAAACTTTCTGTTTCTTGAAGGTAATTGTCACATTTTTTCCAAGTGGGTTTTCATCTCCAAACATCCTATGGGCAAACTCATCGCTCATTATTAAAGCTTCAGGATCGCTCATTAAACCATTTTTATCGCCAAGCTGAAGTTTAAAATCAAAAACATCAAAAAAAGTACTGTCGGCGACTATCCCGGCAGGAGAGAAAGACGATTCATTGCAGGTAAATTTTATTTCGCCGTCACGATATTTTTTCACATTAGTAAATCCCTCAATCTCTGGATATTCCGTATAGTTAAAGTCGAAAAATGTATTGGCTTCCCAAGCTTCGGGTCTACTCTCAGGTGCAGCTTTGTAGGTAATCAAATAAATATCCTTTTCATGTTTATGGAAGTCATCCATGGTTAGTTCGTTGTGCACGTAAGTAAACAGCAACGAAATGCACAAGGCACAAAGGAAAACGGTTGCAATACTTCCGATAAAAATCAGACGGTTCGATTTAAAGTTTCGGAATGCAATTTTTATATAATAATTCAACATTTTTTCATATTTAAAAGTCTTCTCTACAATATCTCCACCATGGGTTCATTCACACTCTCGGTAATCACTTCGCCATCGAACAGGTTGATAACGCGGTGTGCAAAACCGGCATCGTGCAGCGAGTGGGTTACCATGATGATGGTGGTTCCTTCCTGGTTGAGCTGGGTAAGCAGGTTCATGACTTCGAGGCCGTTTTTGGAATCCATGTTTCCGGTGGGTTCATCGGCGAGAATCAGTTTCGGATTGGCAACCACTGCGCGTGCTATGGCCACACGCTGCTGCTGTCCTCCGGAAAGTTGCTGCGGGAAGTGTTTGGCGCGGTGCCCGATTTTCATGCGTTCAAGTACCTTGCCTACCATCTCTTTTCGTTCACTCGCTTTCAGTTTCAGGTAGATGAGTGGTAGTTCCACATTTTCGTAAACCGTAAGTTCGTCAATCAGGTTAAAACTCTGGAACACAAAACCGATGTTTCCTTTGCGCATTTGCGTGCGCTGGCGTTCCTTGAAGCTTCCGACTTCAGTTCCGTCGAAAAAATACTTCCCGTCGCTGGGATTGTCGAGTAGCCCGACGATGTTCAGCAATGTGGATTTCCCGCACCCCGACGGGCCCATAATGGCCACAAATTCGCCGGATTTTACATGAATAGAAACTTCGTTCAAAGCGTAAGTTTCAACTTCCTCTGTGCGGAAGACTTTTGTAAGTTTTTCAGTCTTTATCATAAGAGCCCCCTTTAATTCCCCCGCCAGCTGGCGGGGAAGATTAGAAAATGATGATATTTATTACTATTTAAATTTGTATTCATTAATGTTTTTCTCTTTCTCTTGTCCCCTTTCCTTTGGAGAGGGCTAGGGAGAGGCTTCTATCTCAGAATCAGCTTATCATTCTCCCCAAACAAATCGTACCCTGAAGTTATCACTTTTTCGCCGGGTTCCAGCCCTTCGAGTACTTCGTAATATTTCGGATTTTTACGTCCG
>JBNJDH010000379.1:0-3618 GCA_051744695.1 Bacteroidota bacterium
AAAATTCATCAGCAGGCAAACCCTTTTGGCAACATGCGCAACAAGTATTTGCAAGCAAGCGGCAGAGCCGGACGGATCAATTAACGAATCAACTCCATTTACCTAAATTTCAGTGTACAAAACAGCATATAGCAATACAGACTTCAGAACCACACCATTCCCGCGCGGCAAAGTCTGAAACTACCTTAAAAAAAACGCAACCGAAGACTATACCCAACCAAATTTTCTCTCACATCTAAAAACCAATCAGGCCATGAAAACCATCAGTCATTCATTTAGAAACTTCCTGTTCATCCTTTTGCTAATGCCCTTTTTGTGGCAATGCGCCCAGGGGCCAAGCCGTGAGGAATTGAAAGAACAAAACGATTCTCTGGCCCACATCACCGCCCGCAAAGATTCACAAATGAATCAAATGGTCAACACCCTGGGGGATATCGAAGCCACCCTGGGTGTCATCAAAGAGAAGGAACAGATCATTGCCCTGCGTGCCAAAGAAGGCAACAATGACGAACAAACCGCCAACGAGATCACCGAAGACATTCGCCTGATATACGATCTCATGGTCCAGAACAAGGAACGCATCGAAACGCTTGAAAAACAACTTAAACAATCCGGCGTTGAAAACAACAAGCTGCGAAAATTGGTTGACAACCTCAACGAGACGCTGCGCCAGAAAAATGAAGAAATTCAGGAATTGAACAAGTTGGTGAAAGAAAAAAACCAGCAGATTGACAGCATGCACTATCAGCTCACCGACATGGAAGTCACCCTGGACTCCATCAAAGAAACCAACGAACAAACACAGGATCAATTGCAGTCGACACGTGACGACATGTATACAGGCTACTATGCCATTGGCACCCGCAAAGAACTGAAAGAGAAAGACATCATCAACAAAGACGGATTTCTTTTCTTCGGAAAGACGGAAGTGTTGAAAGAAGATTTTGATAAAGAATATTTTGAGCCCGTAGACATCCGGGAAACCGACAGTCTGCAATTGTTTCAGCCCAAAGTTGAAGTCTTGACATCGCACCCTGCTGAATCTTTTGAATTAAAAGAGCAGGAGAATGGCAACCAGATGCTTGTGGTGAAGGACAAAGATGAGTTCTGGAGTGTTTCGAAGTATCTGGTCATCAGGGCTAAATAGAGCATTTGAATTTATTCAGACAAGGGAATTCGTGGATGGTTTTGCCTGGTTAACAACGAAACGGGAGAAGTTGCTCCCCTAGCTGCCTTGAAAAAACTATCTTTGCGGGTATACGCCACAAATAAACAACAATTCATCATGCCCTACAAGCACCTCTTTTTTGATCTCGATCATACCATCTGGGATTTTCACACCAACCAGATCACCACGTTGAAACATCTTTTTGATGCTTACGATCTCAGCAGGTATTTTCAGGATTTCGACCGGTTTTATGAAAGCTACATGCCCATCAATATAGGCCTGTGGAAGCAATATCAACAGGGAGAAATCCCCAAGAAAGACATCAAGGTAGGGCGTTTTTATCGAACATTTCGGAATGCTGGCCTCGACGACATCACAACAGCAGAAAATTTCGCGAATGATTTTGTGGAAGGAAATTCAGAACAAACGGCTGTACTTCCTTACACTTTTGAGCTTCTCGAATACCTGAAGAAAAAACGGTACCATCTTTACATCATCACCAACGGGTTCAGGGAAGCCCAGCATAGCAAAATGGAAAAAAGCGGACTCACCCCCTATTTTGAAAAGATTTTTATTTCGGAAGACATTGGCGTGAGTAAGCCCAGGCGGGGATTTTTTGAACATGTCGTCAAAACCGTCAATGCCCGGAAAGAAGAGAGTCTCGTTATTGGCGACAGCCTGGAAAACGACGTAAAAGGAGCCCGCGATTTTGGTTTGGATCATGTCTTTTTCAATCCCCAAAAAACCCCACACGATGAGGAAGTATTCAAAGAAATCTCATCGTTGAAGGAACTTATGGACTGGTTGTGATGTCAGATTGTCAAAAAGGTGTTTCCCCGTCGAAACCTTTCGGCGGACCAAAATCCTGTCTCTGACTGTTGTTGCCTGCCGGAGATTCTTCTTCATTCATGCGTGAACTCAGTGTGACAGGTTCTCCGTTGTCGTTACCCGAGCCGTAACCGGCAGCAGGCAATCCCTGCAATTCGGGGTCTTCAAAACGGGCAAGCTCTTTCCGGAAGCGAAGCCTGACATCGCCCGTGGCGCCATTCCTGTGCTTGGCGATGATGATCTCGGCCATTCCTTCCAGGGAATACCCTTCACTGTCTTCATACATGCCATAATATTCCGGGCGGTGAATGAACAACACCATGTCGGCATCCTGCTCAATGGCTCCCGATTCGCGCAGGTCGGCCAGCTGGGGCCGTTTCCCCTCCAGCCCGGAACGGCTTTCCACCCCCCGGTTAAGCTGAGAAAGCGCAAGGATGGGCACATCCAACTCTTTGGCCAATCCTTTCAGGGACCGGGAGATCATACTCACCTCCTGCTCCCGACTTCCGGGATTCATGCCTGATGCACTCATCAACTGCAAGTAGTCGATGATAACCGCCTGAATATCGTGTTGCTTCTTTAACCGCCGGCATTTGGCCCTCAACTCAAAAACATTCAGACCGGGCGTGTCGTCCACAAAAATGGGGGCCCCCATCAAAGTATGAATCTTCGAATCGAGCTGTTCCCATTCATAGGGGGCCAGATTCCCGTTTTTGATCTTTTCACTGGGAATTTCCGTTTCCGAAACAATGAGACGGTTGACCAGCTGGATGTTGGACATCTCAAGAGAGAAAAGGGCCACGGGTTGTTCGTGCATAACAGCCATGTTGCGGGCCATCGACAGAACAAAGGCGGTTTTTCCCATGGCTGGTCGTGCTGCCAGGATCACCAGGTCGGATGCCTGCCATCCCGACGTGATGCGGTCCAGCCCCGTAAACCCTGAAGGAACACCACTGAGCCCGTCGGTGCGGTTACCCGCTTCACGAATGCGTTGAATGGAATCCTGGATAACCGGATCGATCTGGGTCACCTCCTTTTTCATCGTCCCCTGCGAAAGGAGATAGAAGCTGTTCTCCGCATCATCGAGAAGGTCGTTGACATCCAGGGATTCATCGTAAGAGCGGGTTTGCAGGTCACTGGCAATCCGGATCATCTCACGCTGAAGATATTTTTGCCAGATGATGCGGGCATGGTATTCAATATGAGCTGCCGATGCCACGCGACCCGTGAGCTGGCTGACATAAAAGGCGCCCCCGACTTCCTCCATCTTCCCCATCTTTTTGATCTCCTCGGTGACGGTGAGGATATCAACGGGCTGCTCATGCATGAAAAGATTGGAAATGGCCTGAAAGATGTGCTGGTGGGATTCACGGTAGAAACATTCGGGTTTCAAAATTTCCGAAACCTGGATAAAGGCGTCTTTTTCTAACAGCAGGGCTCCGAGTACAGCTTCTTCCAGTTCAAGAGCTTGTGGAGGTACTTTCCCCAATTCAGCATCCATCTCTTCGGGCGTCCTCCGCTTATTGTTGTTATTACCGTAGCTGTTTTTCTGGGCCATGACGCGTGTTTTCCCTTGTAAGTATCCGAAATTGTTTTCCGCTCCCGCTTTACTTATCCCTTAG
>JBNJDH010000380.1:0-3601 GCA_051744695.1 Bacteroidota bacterium
TAACCGGATGCCATGATCATCATTAACCCTGAAGATTAACGTAGCAGTGGAGGAATTATTGTAGTTGTCCCACACTTTAAGGGTGAGTTCGTGTTTGCCGTTTTCCAGCCGGGGCAGCTGATAGGAGATGGTCCCTTCCCGGAAATCATCCCGGGCTGCGGTGAAGTCATCATTCAGCACCAACGGATTGTTGGTATCTCCATCTATGATCAGGGTTATGTTATGGCCAATGCCAATGCCGGATGTGTTGATTCCTGATTCGTCAAAAATATTGGCATACAACATCGGCCGGGGTCCGGTATTGTCTCCCGGTTGAAAATTTTCATGGTTCAAATACATGTCTATTTCGGGACCTTGCTCGTCTTCCAGGGGGTTTTCGGTAATGCCGCCTACTACAAATTGGTGGGTGGCTCCCGAGGCTTCTTCTCCCTCATCCGATAGGGCGTAGTAACTGATGCGCCCATTGTCAAAATTGTACCTGATGTCGCGGGGGACAACAAATGATGTTTCCAGAGTGCCGTCCGAAACAGTGGCTGGTCCCTGAAACAGGACATTGGAATATTCGCTGTATTCAAAAGGTTCGCTGGAGCCATTTCCCAGGGTGGTCACCTCGTTGGCTTTGTCATAAACGGTGACGTGTGCAGTGCCGTTGAAATTGGACAAGGTTTCTCCGTCATGTCCTTTAACAGAAGCCTTTATGGTGTTTTTGGACATGGCGCGAATGGTGTCCGTTTCTTCTTCCTCAAAATTTTTGTTGTTCAGGGATTCGGTTTTGACATCATTGTGCGGATAATTGATCCGAAGCGCCGGGTCTCCAAGTAAAGAAAAATTGAGTTTATTAGTGTTGGAGCCGGCTTCAACTTTTGTGCGGCGCATAATCTCTCCAAGACGCAATGGCCTTCCTTTTTCGTCATTTTCAAAAACGTGATTATAGAAAGCATTGTTGAGGGTGAAGTTGAGGCTTGAATAGACAATGCGGGTGGTAGACAAAAGAGCGATTCCGCCACCATTGGGGGCTAGAAATACTTCTTCGCCTGCCGATGTATGATTGTGGTTGTCAAAACGGCTGAATTCACATGTAGCGGTAACAAAAAGTGGTAGTTTGTCCCTGTTTTGCCAGTTTTTGATATCTGTGCTGGTTACGACTTTCTCATGGGCCAGGTTGTTTTCACTGCCATGGCCAGTATAGTTGAAGATCAGCGTTCCTTCGGATATGGCCTTTTGAATGTCTTTATTGACACCCGGATATTCTTTTCCTGTCGACCCGGAAGAAGCCTCATAAGCATCAAAATAGATTTTATTGATGTTAAACCGGGGATGGCTGCGGGCTATTTTTTGTGTGAGCCTGTCGGCATCGCGCATGTGAAGGTTGAAATCACCATCATCTCCCACAAAGGTGAGACGGGTTTTCCAACGGTCTTTGGCCTGGTTGGTGAGATATCGTTCGGATTTGTCGACTGCATTTTCAGCTTCTTCCTGAGTGTTTACCGGAAATCTGCCAACCCCGAGGTCGGGACGGTCGTTTCGTAAATCGCTGCCTTCATTGTCGTCGAGAACACTGAAAAAATCATCGGTCATATAGGTCTGGGTTTGATAGACCGAGTTGTCAGACTGATAAGTGGGCAAAGGGGCAGCAGGTGTGTTATTCACGTGGCGGTTGTCGTAAGTGCCATCACCAAACAACAAAAGAAGTTTCGGCGCCTGATCGCTGTTATCTCCGCTCCGGTCATAGAGCATCTTTAGAAATCCTCTAATGGCCCCCGGGTCGGGGTGTCCCCATGAAAATTCATTGTATATCCGGTCTCTTTGGGCAATTGTCACTTTGAGGTTGGAATGTTCAGCGTGGAGCCTGGCCAGCCGGTTAGCCTGACTTTTGAATTTATCCGGGGTTACAATGATCATCTCGGCCGGAGATGTGCCGTGAAGGTTCTGGTTTTGGATATCTTCTAAAAAATCAGGGGTCGGAAGCGACATTTCTGTATGAAAAGCAACATATTCTTTCAACTCCTCTGCCTGATCTTTAAATGTGATCTGTCCGTTGGAATGGTGTGATGACATTTTTTGGGGGTTTCCGGGATCTGTTACATTCCAGACAATGGCGTTTTCATTGGAAGTTGAGATGTTGAAGGCTGCGATGTTTTCATTCCCGATAACCTCCCGATCTCTGAAGACAATTGGCCCATGCTCTAGAGTGAGGCGGGCCCTGGCATTGATGATGAAATAATCGAGCCATCCTGCCGCATTAATGGCTTCGTTGGTGTAACGGTATGAGATTTTTATTTCTGAATTGTCTGGACGGAATCTGATCGAATCATCAGCCATGCGGGCATAAAACCCAAGATAATCGTTTAATGAAACGGTATTGACAGGGATTGTTTTGGAGTCTTCGTCGTTGATGGTGATTTTGAACCCATGTGCGCTGTTGGATCGTCCGGCTACCTGACTATAAAAAGTGGCTTCACGGTTTGGGAGCACCTGGGGGATATTGACCTCGAAAGATCTTTCCAGTTTGGATGAAGCATTGAATTTTTCTCCAAACCATTGATTTCCTGACCTCAGTAGGTTTTCTAGCTCCTCTTCGTGGAAATGCAGATGGTCATAAGTTTCTGTGGACAGATCGGCGGGGGCTTCGGGCTGCTCAGCAGCGGATGGTTCCTGAACTTTATCCTCTGTTTCGGACAGAAAAAAAATGGCCGTGGGTGAATATTTATGGAGTTTGTGTTTCAGAATGTTTTTCCCCCGGTCCCATACCCGGCGCCAGGGGCCGGGAGAGTAAAAGAACAGGGCGTTGTCTGCGTGAAGACAGCCGATCGCCGGCAAATCGTCTGGTCTCTCTTCATCATTGGCCATGGGAACCATTGTTCCGGGATTTCCGAAAACCTGCACCGACGAAGGGTCGGAAAACCCCCATTCTTCGAGTTTTGTGTAGGGAATCTTATGCATCCCCCTGGTTTTACTCCCGATTTTGACCCAATTGCCTTCAGATAATTTTGATGAGCTCGTGTATGTTTGTTCTCCGGCTTTCAGCGCGGGAGAGGATGATGTTGAGGTGTAATTGATATTTACAGCAAATCTGTTGAGCTTTTCCCATTTTGTGCTTGCCTTTTTGCTTTTACGGAAAGGAACCATCTCAATTTCCAGCCAGGGCTTTTTGCGGATATAAACAATCCGTTTCTCTGGCGGTACTGAAACATCTTCACCGGTGATATCAATAAGCGTATCTTCGTATGCACTCCAACGGGAAGGTTGAATATTGATCTCGCTGTTCTCTTCGGAATAATCTTCGGGCAGGGGAATGGAAATTCTGACTACCGGTATGCCGGATTGCTTTTCGTAAAATCCGTTTCCGTGGAAAGGGAGTTCGGGATATTGATATTCAGATGATTTTTTCCACTCTATTTCCCTTTCCACCCGGATGGAATCCTGTTGACTGCCCCTGGCAGGAAGGGCCGCTAAAAATATCATCAGCACTGTTCCCCATCCCTTGATTATATGAAAAAGGCTATTGCCCATAATTTTATATCGTTAATTTTTATTTCTCTGCTCTGCTTTCCGGCAGTCGGTTGTCAGATACTAATTAATAAAGCTTGTTTTAGGTTTC
>JBNJDH010000381.1:0-3599 GCA_051744695.1 Bacteroidota bacterium
TGCCCCGGTCGGATTGGCTCCGGCCGGGGTTTTTTTGAATTCGAAACAACCACTTAGTCAAAGCCCCACAAATGTTGTCATCAATATCTTTTATTTCATCCGCGTGACAGCTTCACTCCGTTTTGGTGACACCTTCGTCTCAAAGCCTTTAAAAAATGATAGAAAATACATTTTTTACTCTTGTTAAATTCGGGTTTAATCGACTCTCGTACGACTTTAAACCGACTTTTTTGAAAAAAAAATGTCACGAAGTGGTTTCCAAAACGGATTGGAGAAAAACTGACTATGGAGCCTGGCAGTCTTGGGTGCCCATAAATGATGCCTATGGCCGGGGCTGATTTTCAAAATTTGTGATGTACGCTTTATTGATGATTCATTTGACGGGCTTGTTGAGGCAGGTGAGTGTTCGATTTAATTTTTTATAAGAGTGGGTAGTTTGATCTCTTGTTTTTGTAAAACGTATTGTTAAAATTCTTTTTTAAAATCCTTAATTCGTTTGGCTTTGGTGATAATTTGCTGTTAAAATTTTATATTTATAGAGTTTTCTTTTTCAAGCGTTGGTCCGGTAAAGCAATCTCCCACTTTTTGCATAAATTCCCCGGACAGTTTGGATGTTTTATAAATTTTACCTTTAAGATCTGTTGTCTCACCCCTTAATGATCTGATAATATGAAGAAAACCATAGCTATTTTTCTTACCATGTTGCTTATTTCCTGCATGGACAAAGACCCCCAACCGGAAGTCATGACCGTTACCGGTCCTGTTCCGCCATCGGAGCTTGGCCAGACCTTAAGTCATGAACATATCATGGTCGACTGGATAGGAGCAGACAGTACCGGCACCCACCGCTGGGACCGGGATTCGGTGGTAGATGTGGTCTTGCCATCGTTGATGGAAATCAAAGAGCTGGGTGTTGAAAGTTTTGTGGACTGCACCCCCGCTTATCTTGGGCGTGATCCCCTTGTTTTAAAAAGGCTTTCTGAAGAAACCGGCTTAAATATTCTGACCAATACGGGTTATTATGGCGCGGTTGACAACAAGTTTATTCCGGAGTATGCTTATTCCGTTACCGCTGAAGAGCTCGCCCGGCGATGGATTGATGAGTTTGAAAACGGCATTGATGACACTGATGTTAAACCGGGATTCATCAAAATTGGCGTTAAGGTAGAGGGTGAATTATCAAAGCTTCATCGTAAACTTATTTCAGCGGCTGTTTTGACACACAAAAAAACCGGACTGGTCATCAAATCTCATACAGGCGGCGATGTGCCTGCCTTTGCGCAAATTAATGTTTTGCAGAAGATGGATGTTTCGCCCGCCGCTTTTATTTGGACCCACGCCCAGAACGGCAGCCTCGAAAAAAATCTTGAAGCGGCCAAAAAAGGAGCATGGGTTTCGCTCGATGGTGTTAATATCTCCAATGCAGACGAAGACGAGGGAAACAAGAATTTATATATCGACCGTTTGAAAGCCTTTAAAGATGCTGACCTGCTTAACAGGGTTTTGTTGTCGCACGATGCCGGCTGGTACGACGTTGGGCAGTCAGATGGCGGAGATTTCAGGAATTATTCCGATATTCATAAACTTTTGGTTCCTGCCCTTAAAGAAAATGGTTTTACGGAGGAAGAAATTAAAACTTTGCTTATCGAAAATCCTGCAACTGCTTTTAAAATTCAGGTACGTGAAGAATAATTGGTAGAAAACCCATCAGAGGTTTACTTTTGCCCCTGATTATGGAAAAAAGAACCATACAATTTCTGGTGGCCGGCCTTGTGATGATGCTTTTCGGCATTACCATGATGGTTGTCGGGACCATCAACAACTATTTGACCATCACCTTTGATGTGAACAAAGCCTTCATTGGGCTTTGTGCTTCGGTTCTTGCTGCAGGGGTTTTTGTGGGTCAATTTTCATTTGGCCCCGTAGTGGACCGGTTGGGGTATAAACCTGTCATGCTGGCCGGTGTTGCACTGGTAACGTTTGGGCTTACGGGTATTGTCTTCGGTAAAGCAGTGGAAATTATTCCCTTTTTCTTCTTTTTGATCGGAGTAGGAGGTGGAATTGCCAACGGGGTGACCAATTTGCTGGTTGCCGATTTATACCCGGGTAAGAGCAGCGCTTATATGAGTTTGCTGGGGGTGTTTTTCGGTATTGGCGCCCTGGGCCTTCCTCTGCTCACTTCGCTTTTGCGGGAAAACGGGTTTTCCTATGAAACCATTTTGTCTTTTGTGGCGATGTTTCTTGCTGTTCCATTTGTCATGGTTTTGGTTATGAGGTTTCCCGGTCCCCGGCGTTCCAGGGCCATTTCTGTAAAGCAATACCTTGGTTTTCTTGTTCATCCGGCCATTATGTTGATTGGGTTTTTCTTGTTTTTTCAGGGGGCATTGGAAGCGATCGTACCGGTTTGGGCGCCAACCTTTCTCTCCGAGAGTCATAGTGCGAGTTACGACAAGGGGCTTTATGCCATAACGGTCAGTGCTGGAGGGATGACGTTTACCCGGCTTTTGCTGGGGCGTGTTCTGATGAAAAGGTCATCATTTCAGATGGTTGTAATCAGTCTTTTAATTCTGGCTGGTGGACTTTTGTTGTTGCAATTCGGACCTTCCTTTATCTTCAGTCTTGCCGGTGTAGGCATCGTGGGTGTGGGGATGGCTGCATCTTTTCCGGTCATGCTGAGTTATGCCGTGGATTTCTTCCCCGAAAATTCCGGTACGGCTATGAGCCTGGTCCTTGGTATGGCCCTGGTGGGGAATTTTATTCTGAATTACCTGACCGGTCTGATTCTGGAGGAATGGGGGGTCGGATATCTTAATGTGGTTCTTGGCGGATTGGTTTTGGCTTTATTTACTCTTTTGATGTTGATCAGGCAAAGATTGTTTTTCTCCAAAAACAACTGTTGATTGATGGGTTTCCCGGGTTTTCAGAAAATCGCTTTGAAATATGTCTTTAGAATAATTGAATTCTATACATTTGTATATTCCATTTAGTTAACCTTTTCCTGAAATTTAGTGGCGTAAAATTATGTATATGAGTAATAGTCTTTCTTTTGGTTTTAAGCTAATCTTTTTGCCACTAAGCATTATTTCCAAACATGTATTTACAAATTAATTGTTTTGAGTATGAGATTCAGGTTTTTCCTCTGGTTGTTTGTTTTGCCGTTTTTTGCCCCCACTTATGGTCAACAGGGTGAGGTTGACTATAAAAAACCGGATTTGAGTCCCCGGGAACGGACTGCAGATTTGATAGATCGCATGACACTTGAAGAGAAAGTGGGGCAGATGTTGTGTCCGTTTGGTTGGGAAATGTGGAAGAAAGAAAATGATAAGATGGCTCCTTCAACAAAGTTTAAAGAGCATGTCAAAGATCATCATATCGGGATGCTTTGGGGAGCTTATCGTGCCGATCCGTGGACTCAGAAAACTCTTGATACCGGCCTGGATCCTGAATTGGCCGCCAAAACCGGGAACGAGTTGCAACGGTATATCATAGAAAATACGCGGTTGGGAATTCCTGTTTTTTTGGCTGAAGAAGCCCCGCATGGACATATGGCCATCGGCACGACAGTTTTCCCGACAGGGATAGGCCTGGCTTCTACATGG
>JBNJDH010000382.1:0-3584 GCA_051744695.1 Bacteroidota bacterium
CATTTTTACAACCAAAGACAGGAGGTGTATGATGAAATTTTTTAAACTGATTCCCGCTACAATTTTCCTTTCTGCTGCTTTGTGCTTCGGGGTAGCCGGTATTGCAGCCGCAGGTGGTGATGATGTGTATGAAAATGAAATAGACAATGAAACCGAACTTGCCAAAGATGATATCCAGGATGAGGATATTGAGGCGTTTCTTGCGGCAGCAGAAGAGGTTGAAGATATAAGGGGCGAATATTCCGAAAAAATTCGGGACGCAGCAGAAGGCGACAAGGCCAGTGATAGCTATGAAGAACTGAGAGCCGAGGCTGCTGACAAGATGGCAGAGTCAATTGAGGACGCGGGTCTTGACGAAGACACCTATCGAGGCATTGCCTATCACTTAAAAGAAGATAAAAAAAGCTTAATCGAATGAATAAATAGATACGCGCTCTAAAAATTCCACTTCCCCTCGCAAACGCATACAAAAAGGGCCGCAATCTTTATGTGGCCTTTTTTGTATCTTTGCCAGACATGGGAGGTCCAGGCCTTCTATGACCATGGTGCTCGGAAGCTTCAAACCAAAGCCCAACAATTTTGCCTTTAAACCTGCGAAATCTAAGATAACAGGGGGTGGCGATAAACCAATGACAGATGATCAAAGTGATAAGCGTCGAAACGATATCGCACTCAAGGATGAGGTGAGCATAAGGGTTCGGGAAGGCGAACAAAGCGATACAACCCGAAAATTAAAGGAAGCCGTGACAGTCCCTAAGGGAGAGGGGACTATGGTTCCGTGTGATCCGCTTCAGCAATATCTTTCCGAAATAAGAAGAAACCCGTTGCTTAGCCGGGAACAGGAAATCGAGCTTGGCCGCCGGATCCGCGAGGAAGGCGATCCGGATGCAGCCTATATCCTGGCCATCTCGAATCTGCGGCTTGTAGTCAGGATCGCCATGGATTTCCAGCAGACCTGGATGCAGAATTTAATGGACCTGATCCAGGAGGGCAACATCGGGCTCATGCATGCCGTGCAGAAGTTCGATCCTCACAGAAACGTTAAGTTTTCCTATTATGCGTCATTTTGGATCAAGGCCTATATCCTGAAATTTATCATGAACAACTGGCGCCTGGTCAAAATCGGCACCACCCAGGGGCAGCGCAGGATGTTTTACAAGCTCAGGAAGGAAAAGCAGGAACTTGTGAAGCAGGGATTCATGCCCGAAGTTAAACTTCTTTCCAGCCGCCTGGGGGTTTCCGAACAGGAAGTGCGCGACATGGAGCAGCGCCTGGAAGGATGGGATCTGTCGCTGGACGAACCGCTTAAAGACGATTCGGATACGAAGCGGGGCGATTTTCTCAGCTCTGACTCGGAATCCATTGAGAACCAGGTAGCCCGCAGTGAGGTCAGGAGCCTGGTGCGCGAAAAGGCGGGTGATTTTAAAAAGCAGTTGCCTGAACGGGAACTCGATATCTTTGAAAACCGCATTTTCACGGACACTCCCCTGACTCTCCATGAATTAGGAGAAATCTACCAGATTTCCCGGGAGCGAGTGCGGCAGCTGGAAAAAATTATCATAACAAAAATGAGAGCCTTTTTTGAAAAGGAGATGCCGGATTTTTGTCAGTTATAAAATCTCAGGGGAAATATTCCAGTTGGAGTTTTTATGAA
The DNA here is from genome assembly GCA_051744695.1 of Bacteroidota bacterium. GTDB lineage: Bacteria > Bacteroidota > Bacteroidia > Bacteroidales > Marinilabiliaceae > Marinilabilia. Next base: position 1,655 of record JBNJDH010000382.1, read on the forward strand.
CATCGGAGAGGCAATGTTCTTTCATCGCCGAGAAGGGTTTAGGACTGAACAAGGTATATTTATGGGCAGGGTTAATTTAACAAGTGCATGTAAACCAAAACAGCAGGATGAGACCAAAATCTTGATCGAAAAACCGCCAGCTTTGCGGCCATCAAAGTATCACTTATCTGAGATAGTGCAAGAATGTTTGCAAGAAGGAATCACGATGTTAAATAAGCCGGCCAAATATCCGATTTGCCCTGATTGCGGAAATCCATCTGAATACTTACAGCAAGAAGTGGTTGATGAGGAGGGATTATCAATAATAATCACATCGTGTCCCGCGTGCGGTTGGATTCAAGGGATGGAAGCGCACCCAAGCAGCAGCCACTGGACTGAGGAAAAATTTTGCACCGGCTGAGTCCGCTGCCAAGCACTTCTTGCCACGGAATGCAATATTCCCGGGCATGCTATAATTTGCACCTTGATTCTGAGATACTTCACTCTCTATTCCCCGGAGAACAGCCCTATTCCTGATTTCTGCCATGAGTTCTTTACGGCTCTTTCCAGAAGCCTGCTCTCCGGTTCCAACCCTTCAAATTACTCTTGCAAGGTAACTGACCGCGTTATTCATGGCTGAGATGCAATTCTTATACATACGAACAAACGATTTTACTGATCCATAAGGGCTGCGCGAAAGCTGAAATATCATTTCCCGGCAGTTTAACCTCCCATGGGATATTATGTTTTCAGGGATATTTGCTAAATCATCTCCCGTATCTGAAATGCCTTTTACAGCACAGCACGGAAGACCCCGTTCGACAGCCATTTCAATCAATCCTGCAGCCTCCATATCCGCGATATCTGCGCTATACACGTTCCTGTAATAATGCCGCCGGGCCGGTGAACAAACCGATTTATCAACGGAGATCAGTTTTGATTTCAAATGCACCTTCACTGGTCCGCAAACATAAGGTTTGATGTCAATCAATTCAGGAACGTATTCCGTGCCGTCGCTTTCTTTAACCGCCCTGTCAACCAGGGCGACATCACCGACTGAGTAATCCGGATTAAGAGCACCACCCGTACCGATATTAATTATTGAATTGATTTTAATGTCTTTTCTGCAAATCCCGGCAAAGGCCTTTTGCGCATTCAGTAGACCCATGCCGGTTTTTATAAGAAGTATCTTTCTTCCGCCCAGTTTTCAGGATATACACGAAATATCAGTGTTTTTTACTTGTGCGGTATATAAGACTGCTTTTTTGACTTCTTTATATTCAAATGAAGCAGCTGCAAATATTGCAGTATAAGGCTCTGTCATATATCATATTTTTTTAAGCACATAGTTTGTGGATCCCACCCCCCGCTTTTCGGATTCGGCGATATACGGGATATCGGTGACTGACTTGTTTGAAAGCTTTTTTTCGCCTGCGTTTCTCAGCAAAACAAATCCATAGCTGTCCAGTTCGACCGGGTCAAAGCCGCAGAAAATGCTTCCACACTTTTCCGCAACACCTCCGTATCTTCTCTCGTTTGCGTTTAGAAGCACTTCAGTTGCATCAACAATGCAAAAATCAGGCTTTAGTATGATGTTTATATCCGCGATAGCCGAATTTATCCTGTTTAGCAGATGCAGTTTTAACCTGTCCAAATTTGCAATAAAGGCGAACTGATTTTTTAATGCACAACTCATCATCAGGCTTTTAAGTACATGAGATTTTAAAACCGGCAGTGAAATCTGATAATCGTAGTTAAAAGCAAGCTGGTATATCCTGTATTTATACCGAAGCGCTCCATGCTTGACGGTTTTCACGGGAAAACCTTTAAAGTTGAAGAAAGGAACCCCGTATTTCAGGCACACGCTGAACAAATCCGTTTTTTCAGGCATATTTGTGCTTCGGTCGAAAGACGGCCCGTCAGCAACATAAATATTTTTGCCGTTTTCCTT
>JBNJDH010000383.1:0-3578 GCA_051744695.1 Bacteroidota bacterium
TTAATTTGGGACAATTATTTTGAGTAGCTGGAAGCTTTTAGCTAAAAAAAGCCGGAGGCTTTTGTCCTAAGAGCTAACAGCAAAGAGCTAACTTGCTGTTGGGTGTTTGAATTTGGGAAATTTGTTTTACATAGCTGAAAGCTCGAAGTTCCAAGCTGGAAGGAAAAGTTGCTCTCTTTTGCGACATAACCAAAGAACCAACAAAAATGTATATAATTGATTTTCTTTTGTTTACATATTTTGTTAGATAAAAGTACCCAAGCCGCGGGGAAGCTCGAGGCTGGAAGTTAGAAGCTGGAAGCTGGAAGTTAGAAGCTAAAAGCTACAAGAAAATTTGATTTTTTTAGCGGCATATCTTGAAAACTAAAGAAAAATGTAAGTGCAATATTTTCAATTGTTTACATATTTTGTTAGATAAAAGCAACTTACAGGCAGAAGGCAGACAGGCAGAAGGCAGAAGTCGGAATGAAAATTATCAGACAGCTATTATTAAATTTCAGGGGAGGTGGCCTGATATAAAACATCTAACAAAAAATGGTTAATTGATTTAAAATGGGACAGATCTGAATTTTGTTAGATAAAAGATGCCTGCCTGGCGGTTTATGAAAAATGAGATTTGTTGTACTAACCAAAGTTTGTTAAATATAGCAGGATTGTAATAAGAAAACGGCAGACAGGCAAGAAAATTCCCATATTGATGATATACTGTAATTTAACCTGGAAAATGCCGATATTTTAAACAACTGAACTACAATGCAACCATGTTTTCCAAGAGTTTTCCACGATTTTCGGATACATTGAAATCAGAAGCTGTGAGCAATCCATTGTCGATGATGTAAACTTTTTTGTCACTTTTGGCCTGTTAAATTTACTGCGCATTAAACCCATATTCGAAAAAAGAGGAAAAGTGTACAAACAATTCCGGGGAATTTGAACCGAACATATTACATGGCTGTTGTAAGAATAATAATCCGTAACAAATTCACCAGGGTGATTGAATTAAAGCTTTAAAAAAAACATCCATGGAAAACATTTCCACATATTTCATTATCAACATCTTCACCATCATTATCCCATTTATATTCAGCTTTGATAAAAAGGTCGCTTTTTACAAGACCTGGCCTGCCTTTTTTCCGGCTTTACTCATCACAGGCCTGTTTTTCATTGGATGGGATATCATTTTTACACACTATGGCGTATGGGGATTCAATGAAATTCATCTCCAGGGAATTCATCTGGCTGGACTTCCTGTAGAAGAATGGCTTTTCTTTGTTACCATCCCCTATGCAGTGGTTTTCACCCACCAGGTCCTCAACGTCTGGTTCCCCATGAATACACACTCCGAAATGCAAAGAACCATCAGCTATGCTTTGATGATCATCATGCTGTCGGGCACGTTTTTCTTCTATGACCGTTTATACTCTGTGGTTGTATTTTCTTTGTCAGCCATCTTTATTCTAATCACGGAATGGTTTGTCAGAGCCTCGTGGTTATTACATTTTTACCGGACTTTTCTGATCATTCTTTTTCCCTTTTTCATTGTCAATGGCATTCTGACCGGGACCTGGCTCAATGAACCCGTGGTTTGGTACAACAACGCCATGAATACCGGCATTCGATTGTCAACCATTCCGGTGGAAGACATAGCCTACGGGTTTCTGCTCACCGGCATAAACATTTCCCTTCTCGAATGGTTTAAAACCCGGAAAGTTTTAGGTGCTTTTTTGCCGGGCCCGGAAAAGAAATAGCAAAAGAGCAGCCAGTCCGGCCAATGCACCAATCAAATAGCCGGTTTCAGTATTCAAATAAAACCCACCATTTTTCACTGGCGCCACCAATAAATATGTGATGCAGATCACAGTCATAAACGTAGCCGGCAAAGACAACATCCAATGTGGTTTTCCTGCTTTAACAAGATACATGGCACCTGTCCACAAAACAATCACAGCCAGGGTTTGATTGGATAGACCAAGGTATTTCCAAATGGTGGCAAACTCAAGCTGCGAAAGCAAAAACCCCACGGCAAAAAGAGGCAAACTGACCCACAAACGTTTTTTTATCACCGATTGATCTATCCTGAAAACATCAGCAATCGTCAGCCTTGCACTACGAAACGCAGTATCTCCGGTGGTAATTGGGCATGCTATCACTCCGATAATGGCAAAGAACGCTCCTACGGTTCCCAACCATGAGCGGCTGATCTCGTTCACCACCCAGGCAGGATTATGCCCCTCTCCCATTATGGTATTGTTCAATCCATCAGCAGTCCCGAAAAAATTCATGGCAGCAGTTGCCCAGATAATAGCCACAATGCCTTCAGCGATCATGGCGCCATAAAAAGCATATCGTCCGTGACTTTCCTTCTTCATGCAACGGGCCATCATCGGAGTCTGGGTGGAATGAAAACCACTAAGCGCACCGCAGGATATCACGATAAACATCATGGGGAACAAGATGTTTTCAGAGGGGTTGTGGTGCCAGTTTTTAATGCCTGCCACATCCAGTTCCTGCATGGCAAGCTCCCCTGTAAACCCGAAATAGATCATGGCCCCGGCAATCCCGGCTGCCATAATCAAAAGCGCTGCACCAAATAGAGGATATATGCGGCCAATGATTTTATTAATGGGCAACAATGTCGCGATAAGGTAATAAGCAAAAATAATATAAAGCCACACCTGCATACCTCCACCGGTAAGGGTGGTAAGTAACTCGGCAGGACCCGAAACAAAAGCTACCCCCACAAAAATGAGGAGCAACAACGCAAACAACCTCATGAAATTCTGAAAGCCGGTGCCAAGATATTTGCCCACGATTTCAGGAATGCTGGCTCCATTGTTACGGACCGAGAGCATTCCGGAAAAATAATCATGAACAGCCCCCATAAAGATACATCCCAGCACAATCCAGATGTAAGCAGCAGGCCCGTACATGGCACCCAAGACGGCACCGAAAACAGGCCCCAGACCGGCAATGTTCAGAAACTCAATGGTAAAAACTTTCCAGGTAGGCATCGGAACGTAATCCACACCGTTATTGATTTTCAATGCGGGTGTTTCATTTTGGTCATTGACACCAAAAAAACGTTCAACAAATTTTCCGTAAAAAAGGAAACCCAGAACCAATGAAGCTATCGATATCAAGAAAGTAATCATGGTAAAATGTTTTTGAACAAGAGTTTACAAAAGTATTAGGCTGTAGTTAAATTTTGCGTTGTTATGTTCCACAATAGACTGTTAGATTTTTAGATATTAGATTTAAGACGAGCCGTATAATGCTGACACACTGTAATTTAACACGGCAAACTTCAAAAAATTAAACAACTGATTTACAAGGAATTGAAAAAGTCTAAAGGACCATTGTTCCCAAACACCAATAAATTTTGGTAACATCCTTAAAGCCCCCGGAGTGGGGGGATCGTATGGTAAAAAAAAGCCCAAAAAAACCAGAGCCACGGCAGTGGTGACCTTCTTTGCACCCTAAAATTTTTCTGTTATAGGGACACCCCTGCCGGGGCTTGGGTTGTTGATTTTCTGAGTGTCAATTGCCATACGGTCGCCCTTGCCAGGGCTTTACAGGAA
>JBNJDH010000384.1:0-3578 GCA_051744695.1 Bacteroidota bacterium
CAAATCCTGATAACCGAACATGGTTCCCCTGTCGGTCACCATGACTTTTTCATTTCCGCTTTCACGTATCTTGTTAATGGCAAAAATCATGGCTTCAGGTGCCAGAAACTGGCCTTTTTTGATGCTAATTGCTTTTTCTGTTTTGGCGGCAGCCACTAAGATATCTGTCTGACGACATAGAAAAGCAGGTACCTGCAAAATATCTACATATTCTGCAGCCATTTCTGCTTCATTGGCAGCATGAAAATCCGTGATGACAGGAACATCAAAAGTTTCGGATACCTTGCGCAGAATTTTTAAGGCCTTTTCATCTCCTATGCCTGTAAAAGAATCTAACCTGGAGCGGTTTGCTTTTCGGTAGGAACCCTTAAAAACAAATGGTATTTTAAGTTCGTCTGTGGTTTTAACGATTCTTTCCGCAATTTTCATGGCCATTTCCTCTCCTTCAATGGCGCAGGGGCCTGCCAGAAGGAAAAATTGGTTTTCGTCCGTGTGTTTAATCCGGGGGATGGTGCTTGTTTGCATGTTGTTTTGATTTAAATAAATATCCTTGTCATCATCAATTTGGCAAGCTTTTATAATTGACTGTCCATCAGTAGTTTTAAGATTGAAGCGTTCTGTGTGCTAAAAAATTGTTTTTCAATATGATACAATTCATCCAACTTCCGTCATCTAACTTCCAGCTTCCAACCTCTAACTTCCAGCCTCGAGCTTCCCCGCGGCTGGAGTACTTTTATCTAACAAAAATCCTAAGTCATTTAAAATATGATGTTTAACTAATTTTGTTGGTTTGTTGGTTATGTCGCAAAAGAAAGCAACCTTTCTCTCCAGCTTTGAGCTTCGAGCTTTCAGCTACTTCTGACTTCTGACTCTGCGACTGAGCTTCTACCTTCCAGCTTCCCCGGGGCTGAGATACTAACCCCCACCATGGCCTTTCCATAATTTATGCATTCGTTCTGCAATCTTGTTTTCCTGCGGATTGTCTCCCGGAAAGAAGAATTGCTGACTTTTTAACTTCTCCGGCATGTATTCCTGCTGGACAAAATTGTTTTCATAATCATGGGCGTATTTGTAATCCTGTCCGTATTCCAGGTCTTTCATCAATTTCGTCGGCGCATTTCGCAAGTGAAGGGGCACGGGAAGATTACCGGTTTGTTTGACCATTTCCCTGGCCTGGTCAATAGCCAGATAGGCAGAGTTGCTTTTGGGACTTGTGGCAAGGTAAATGGTCGTTTCACTAAGAATGATGCGGGCTTCCGGCCATCCCACCATTTTTATGGCCTCAAAAGTATTGGTGGCCAGCAACAGGGCGTTCGGATTGGCCAGTCCAATGTCTTCGGATGCCGAAATGATCAACCGCCGGGCTATAAACTTGGGGTCTTCACCGCCTTCTACCATTCTGGCCAGCCAATAAACGGCCGCATCCGGATCACTCCCACGGATGGATTTAATAAAAGCCGAAATGATGTCATAATGCATTTCCCCGTTTTTGTCATATTGTGCGGGGTTTTGCTGCAGGTGACGGGTGACGTTGTCATTGGTGATCTCGATGGTCTCATCCTCTTTGAACGAATTGGCTACAAGTTCAATAATGTTTAAGAATTTACGGGCATCGCCTCCCGAAAAGCGCAACAATGCATCTTCTTCCTTAAGTTTTACATCTCGGTGCTTGAAAACCACATCTTCTTTCAAAATATGTTTGTAGAGTTCCATCAGGTCATCCCTGGTCAGTGGCTCGAGCACATATACCTGGCACCTGCTGAGCAGGGGGGATATGACTTCAAAAGACGGGTTCTCTGTTGTGGCCCCGATAAGGGTTACCGTTCCCTCCTCAACTGCCCCCAAAAGACTGTCTTGTTGGGATTTGCTGAACCGGTGGATTTCGTCAATGAACAGAATGGGAGGGGCGGCGTTGAAAAACCTTGATTTACGGGCTTTTTCAATGGCCTCCCGGACATCTTTCACGCCCGAGCTAATGGCCGAAAGCACGTAAAACGGTCTTTCAAGTTGGTTGGCAATGATGCGTGCCAGCGTGGTTTTTCCCACTCCGGGTGGACCCCAGAGAATGATTGATGAGATTTGCCCCGACTCGACCATTTGGTATAACACCGCTCCTTTGCCGACCAGGTGTTTCTGACCGATATAATGATCCAGGGTGCGGGGCCGCATCCGTTCTGCCAGTGGTGGATATCCGCTCATATAAACTTCATTCTCGTCTTCTTTGCAAAGTTAAAAACTATGGCGGATTAAACAGGATTTTGTGAAACACCCTTTTCTTTTTTGGTAATGCAATGAAAATAATGTAACTTCAGTGTGATTGAAATGGCTTGATACTGAAATATGATGGTTGTCAGTCCAATAGAATAAAATGACAAAATACAGGGAAAATCCGGGCCTTTTCAATTAATTTTGTGGAGAGTTTAATAAAAATCATAACAACGATATGGACTTTCTAAACCAACTAAAAGAATACGCTGCCAAAAACAAAAAGCGTATTGTTCTTCCTGAAGGAACTGAAGAACGGACTTTAAGGGCCGCCGATGTGGTTCTTGAAGAAAATTTTGCCGATATCATTTTGATCGGCAACCGCGAAGAAATTGGCAGCGAAGAACGAAGGCTTGTTCTGAAAAATATCTCCAAAGCTACCATCATTGACCCTGAGGATCATCCCAACAAAGACACTTACACCGATCTTCTCTATGAAATGCGTAAGCACAAGGGCATGACACGTGAACAGGCATCCGAACTTGTGAAGGATCCGCTTTATCTCTCGGTACTGATGATCAAAAACGGTGATGCCGACGGGGAGGTGGCCGGTGCCCAAAATTCAACCGGTGACGTGTTGCGGCCTGCTTTTCAGATTGTTAAAACTTTGCCCGGCATTAGTGTTGTCTCAGGTGCTTTTATCATGGTTTTGAAGGATAAAAGCCTGGGAGAAAACGGGATGATCGTCTTTGCCGACGGCGCTGTTCATCCATTGCCTACAACCGAAGAACTGGCCGAGATTGCCGTGGCCACCGGGCAAACCACCCGAAGTTTGTTGGGTATTGAACCCCGGGTAGCTATGTTGAGTTTCTCTACCAAGGGAAGCGCTAAACACGAGATGGTTGACAAAGTGGCCCAAGCAACTGAAATAGCCAGAGAAAAAGACCCTTCCCTTATCATCGATGGCGAGCTGCAGGTCGATGCCGCTGTTGTCCCTGAAATTGCCGGGAAAAAAGCTCCCGGTAGCAGTATTGAGGGTAATGCCAATATTTTTATTTTCCCTTCTCTGGAATCCGGCAATATTGCCTATAAGTTGGTTCAGCGTTTGGCTGGTGCCGAGGCTATTGGTCCGGTATTGCAGGGAATGGCTGCACCCATCAACGATCTCTCCAGAGGTTGTTCGGTTAGTGATATTGTTAGTATGGTTGCCATTACTGCGAACCAGGCAATAAAATAGGTGAATTTTTTGAGCGACTGCAGGAGTGCATGCTCTTAAAAAATTTGTGTCTCTCCGTAAAGTTCCATTTACTTCTTTACATCTGCCGGTTGGTCGACAGATAAATGGAACCTTTGGGGCAGACCCATGATTTCAT
>JBNJDH010000385.1:0-3576 GCA_051744695.1 Bacteroidota bacterium
CGCCACCTCAACTGACGGAATCAACTGGGAACGTTATGCCAGCAATCCCGTTTTCGATGAAAAATGGACGGAAGATATGTTCGTGACCAAAGTTGATGAAACTTTTTATATGTATGCCGAAGGGAAAAATGACATCGCTCACATGCTCACCTCATCCGATGGCATTCACTGGGAGGAACAGGGTGATTTGGTTATCCTTGAAACCAATGGCGACACGATTCCCGCCCCTTACGGAACGCCAACAGTTTGGATAGAAGATGAAAAATGGTACCTTTTTTATGAACGCGATGACCTGGGAATCTGGCTGGCCACCTCCGAAGATAAAATGACCTGGACAAATATACAGGATGAACCGGTAATCGAGATGGGACCCGAAGAATATGATGCCGGGGCAGTGGCTGCCAACCAGGTAGTAAAACACGAAGGCCGGTATTATATTTATTATCACGGTTCTACCAATCCCAACTGGGCCGACCCGGATGAGAATGCCCTGTGGACTTCCAGCGTGGCCATGTCAACCGACCTCATCCACTGGGAAAAATACCCGGGTAACCCGATTGTTGAGGGCGACCACTCCAGCCCCATTCTTGTTTTTGACGGGGAAAAGTACAACCTGTACACCATGCATGATATCGTATGGCTTTACTTTCCGGATTGATTATTGACGAAGGTGACTTTTCAGCAAATCATAAGTGGCCGGCAACCTTGTTTGTATCCTATTAATTTGCTCCTCTGATATCAGTTCATTTGAAAACGGTACAATTAACGTAAAATCTTTTAGTTCGTTGATTTCCCTTCGTTTGTATTGGTATTCATACGTAAACCGGTTGTCAGAACCCATTTCCACGTCCGGCTCAAAAGTATTTGGAACACTCAGGAAAAACCGACTTTCGTTTAATCGTTCTTTTTGAGAATCGTTGAACAATTCCTGTTCAGCTAAATAGCCGTAAAGTTCCTTAGCCGTATTTAATGCCGGATCGATCAGGTAAACCGAATCGGCAAGCACATGGCTGTACCGCTCTGTTTTTCTTAATTCTCTGAGAACACCATGAATATCATCAGAAACATAAGGGTAGTGAGTGCACCCAAGGATAATAGCTTTAAGCGGAATACCAGTCTTATCCTTTTTTACCTGCTCTGCCAGGCTCACAATGTGGTAACGGGTATAGTTCTCAACTGAATTTAGTTCAATAGTATCCGACATGGCCAGCGTGTTTTTATTAAAAAGAATTCTGTGATTGGTTGTATCAAAATTATAATAAGGCAGCAATTGTTTTTCAATCGGGTACTTTCCATCATTCAGGGTGGGCCCCTGGTATTCAGAATATGGTTTTGTATAATTCCTGTTGATATAATCGGACTTGTTGTCAATTGATTCAGCCAGGCCTTTTCCGCCTTGCTGGATTATGCGAAGACTACCGGTATATCCCTTTTTTATTTCATTAAGTGTATTTACATAAGCGCCTGAAGCCACTGTGGCAGGGGTTGCAAATACGGCAACTGTAGCATTTTCTTCCTTTTCAATTACCTCCAAAGCGCCCTTACATCCGGCATCAATTACCCCAATCACTTTAATACCTCTGCCCGACACCCGGCTCAATTCATCTGCCTGTGGTTTGGCATAGGCTGTGGCTGTGTTACATGCGATTACAATGGCTTTAACATCCGGCTTATCGGAGGCAACTTCAAGCGAACCTGCTGAAATGTGGTATTTATTATTCAGCAGAAATAAAACATCTTTTAATACATGTTCTACAAGAAGATCCTTTTTGCCTTCTTCCACATAATTACTGTAAGGCATATTGGCCTGATCAGCCAGATAAACAAATTGTTCATGAAGGAAATCTTTTTGTCTGTCGGGTCGATTTTCATGTTTCTCATTAAAAAAATCGGCATTAACAATGGCGTCAAAAACAGTTAATCCACCAATACCCGAGTCGAAAACACCTATGGCAAAACCATTTTCCGGTTTTGATTTCCGGGCTTTTGTTACAGAATAGATGGAACTGTTCTCTTCAGTAACATAATCAATAAACTCTTTATGAGGAGTTAAAAGTTTTAATTCATTTTTCTCTGCACATTGCACGAACAGTATGGCTAAAATGGCTAAAAAAATTATTTTCTTCATCATCGTGTCTGTTTTTAAAAAACTATTCTTCCTATGCTAAAATTCACCGAACTAATGCCTGCCTGCTTGCTGCAGATTTTTAAAACTTTGCCCTTTCTCTGCTATCGATAGATTTTCCAGCTAGTTTCCCATTATATTTTCCGTTTTCAATCACCATATCCCCATTAACCAAAAGATATTTTATCCCGCTGCTATATTGATGAGGTTCGTCAAAAGTGGCTAAATCCCGTATCGTTTCCGGATTAAATATCACAATGTCTGCTATTTGCCCTTCTTTAATACTGCCTCTGTTTTGTAATCCTATCATATTTGCCGGCAATGAAGTAGCAGCCTTAATCGCCTGTTCCATGCCGATTACCTTGTCTTCTATCACATATTTTCTAATCTTTCGGGAAAAAGCTCCGTAGCACCTTGGATGGGGTTTCCCATCACCCGGAATTTCGATATGGCCATCAGAAGAGGTCATTACGTAATCTTTTTTCATAAAATGAATGACATCAGCGTCACTCATATTGAAAGAGACAATACCGGGACTGCCTTCCAATATCAGTTGTATTACTGTTTCAACCGGTGATTTTTCCATTATTTGGCTGATTTCCAAAAGATTTTTCCCCTCAAGCAGGTGGTTAACCGGATGGGAGATAATCACCAATGATTCGGGTCCTCCCCTACGTTCTATATTTTCAGCAATTTCATTTTTTATCTGCGGCAACAGTTCAGGATTATTTAACCGCTCTTTTAATTGTCCGCCAGCACGCACCCAGGCCGGCACAGTGGCTCCGATAAGCCCAGTGCTTGATGCGTTATAAGGGTATTGGTCGGCAAATACATGAACACCCCTTTCCCTTGCTTCTTCAATCACTGAGCATATCTTTTCAGACATTCCCCAAACGGGTTTTCCCAATGCTTTAATATGTGATATCTCAACCCGAACACCTGTTTGTTCACCAATTAATATAGCTTCCTTTACAGCTTCCTCCAATCCAACTGAATAATTACTCTCATCACGTAAATGAGACGCATAAAATCCATCGTACTCTTTTAAAACGTTCACCAATTCAATGACTTCATTGGTTGTTGAATAAGTTCCTGGTGTATAAAAAAGCCCGGTAGAAAAGCCACACGCCCCTTCTTCCATCCCCTTCTTTACCATTCTTTTCATTTCTTCAAGTTCCTCTACTGTTGGAGGCCGGTCCTCCATTCCCATCACTTTACTTCTTATTGTATTATGTCCAATCAGATGCAGGATATTGGTTCCGATCCCAACAGAATCAAGCTGCCGATAAAATTTTTCAACTTCAAAAGTTCCACTACCACAATTCCCTGTAACTACAGTAGTAACTCCTTGTTTTAAATAATTTTCAACGGAATTCATGCCTTCATCTAATATTTGTCCGTCACTGTGCGTATGTATATCAATAAATCCGGGAGCAATAACCAGGTTGGTG
>JBNJDH010000386.1:0-3555 GCA_051744695.1 Bacteroidota bacterium
TTCGTACAAATGCGACAACTACTACAATAAAGAATCCGAAAGGGGCATTAATTTCCGGGACCAGCACCTGAACATCGACTGGCAGATCCCGGAAAACGAGATCATCGTCTCTCCAAAAGACCAGGCACTTCCGGCAATGAAGGAAGCAGAAATCAATTTTGTTTTCAGAGACTAAAAAGATACAATAGTCCGTTAAAATTTTGCAAGAACTTTTGCTTCAATTGTTTATGTTTTAATGGTTCTTTTTATCAAAATGCAGTATTTCAGTATTATATGATTCATCTTACCTGCCTGCCGGTAGGCAGGAATCTTAAATCTAAAAATCTAACGATCTATTGAAGATATGCAACGAATTCTGATCACAGGCGGAGAAGGTCAACTGGGACAAACCCTCCGTCAATTAACCCAAAATGATACCCGGAACGAATATTTCTTCTCTTCCGAAGCGACACTGGACCTGACTTCTTCCCAATCCATTGACCGTTTTTTTGCCGATCAGCGCTATGATGTCATCATCAATTGCGCCGCTTACACAGCAGTTGACAAAGCTGAAAGTGATCAGGAAACCGCTTTTCAACTCAACGCGAAGGCTCCCGACCAACTGGCTGAAATAGCCCGGTGTATGGGAGGCCGCCTTGTTCATATTTCCACCGATTATGTTTTCGGAAACAATCAATGCCGCCCACTGAAACCTGATGACCCCAAAACCCCGGTATCTGTATATGGGAAGTCCAAGCTTCAGGGGGAAGAAAACATCATTAAAGCTTGTCCCGACAGCGTTATCATCCGGACTTCATGGTTGTACTCCCTGCTGGGGAATAATTTTCTAAAAACCATGATGTGCCTGGGAAAAGAGCGGGAAGCACTGAATGTAGTTTTCGATCAGGTGGGAACGCCCACCCTGGCAGGTGATCTGGGCCAGACCATCCTGACCATTGTAACAGACCCGCAAAATTTCACCCCCGGGATCTACCACTATTCCAATGAAGGGGTATGCAGTTGGTACGACTTTGCTGTAGCCATATTCAATGAAACAGGCATCCAATGCAAAGTTTCACCTGTAGAATCAGACATGTTTCCAACTCCGGCACCACGTCCCGCCTATTCCGTAATGGACAAATCAAAAATCAAAGAAACTTACGGCATTTCCATTCCGCATTGGCAGGAAAGTCTGGAAAAATGTTTAAAACAAAAAAAATAGCTTAATTTTGAAAATTATTCAAATTAACCCCAGAATATCGGCACTATAGGATTTACCTTAAATCTAAATTGCCGGTCGTCAAGAAAGATCTTAAATTCAAAATTTTTATTACTTATGAATAGTCGCTCCATACTTGTCTTACTCCTATTAATCTTTTTCCTGGGGGCATGTGAAAAAGATAAAAACAATGAAGAAACTGATGATACACCCTCTACCCAAACAATAGAAACCTTCAGTCAGGCAAGGCATGCCTTTGGGGATTCATATCAACAATCGGTCGAAGGTAAATTTCAATTTCCCGTTGATCCTGCTAAAGTATCAGAAATTACCATGTACATCAGACTGGACTGCCCATCGGAAGGATGCAATCCATGGGACGTTTTTGCTAACATCAGAATATGGGATGAAGACACAGAAGCATGGTATGAATTGGGACGTTACATTACCCCCTATGGAGTAGACAACAGCGACCTAAAAAAAGGTTTTGCTATTGATGTTACCGATTTCAAGTCCCTTCTAACGGGTGATGTTAAGCTAAAATCTTATATAGAAGTTTGGGGAAGTGATGGATGGCTTGTTTCTGTTGATTTTGAGATAGAAAAAGGCGACCCTGATTACAAATATTATGCTGTAGCTGAAGTCTTTGATTATGCAGACAACTCAATCTCAGGAGTTCCTTATGGAGAAGACCATGATTTTTGCTTAGAAAAGAACATTACCATTCCGGATAACACAGAAGAAACAAGTGTCAGAACCATCATCACAGGGTGGGGACATGCCACCCCTCTTGATGAAGATCAACGCCCATGTGCCGAATGGTGCTTCCGCACTCACTCCATATTAATCGATGATGCCCAATTTTTTCATCATAAGCTAGCACCTTTGGGGTGTGCATCCAATCCCGTACAACCACAAAACGGAAACTGGGAGCCCGACAGGGCTGGTTGGTGTCCGGGAATGGCAGTACCTGTTCGAAAAGATTTGTTTGATACTCCCATGAATGGTGAATCGTTTTCCCTTGAATACGATTTTGAAGACTGGAAAAATGACATGCAATCTTCAGCAGATAATAAACATGCATATTATGCACTCAGCAATTATATCATAGTGAAAAGCAATCAACCTATAGAAAAACCCTGGGTTCAATAATTTTTTCAGAGCTTTGAAAGATAAATCATCCTGAAAACTTACGCTATAAGCAACATCGCATTATTTCATAAAAGTATTGTAAATCGGTTTTCTAATGATGAAAAAGTATTTGAAAAATAAATGATCAGGTTACTATCTTCTAATAAAAAGCTAGAAACATCACACTATAATTAGAGGAATTTTACCTTCTATTGAATACACCTACCCTCTAAGTAGCGTATATTTGAAAAAAATACAGTCAACCAAATACAATAGATCGTTAGATTTTTAGGTAAAAGTACCCAAGCCGCGGAGAAGCTGGAATTTAGAGGCTGGAAGCTAAAGACTATAAGAAATTTTGATTCTTTTTGCGGTATACCATGAAAACCAACAAAAATATATATAATTGAATTTCACTTGTTTATATATTCAGCTAGATAAAAGTGCTCAGTCGCAGAAGTCAGTAGTAGCTGAAAGCTCAAAGCTGGAAGGAAAAGTTGCTCTCTTTTTTTTCGACCGAACCAAAGAACTAACAAAATTATAAAGATTTAACATAAATCATATCGGACTGAAAATCTGAATTTTAACATAAAAAACTGAATCACAAGTGCTTGAAAATATTTAGCAGACTATTGAAATAAGGATTAAAGGACAAAAAATCTAGGAAAGATGACAAAAACAAACATTCCTGATCAGGTAATACAAAAAGCCCAAAAGTGGCTTGAAGGCAATTACGACAATGTAACCAAAGCCACTGTAGAAGATATGGTGGAAAGCGAAGATCCCTCCGAACTGATCGATGCTTTTTATAAAGATCTGGAATTCGGAACCGGTGGTCTGCGTGGCATTATGGGAGCCGGGAGCAACCGGATGAACCGCTATACAGTTGGTGGTGCCACCCAGGGACTGGCAAATTATCTCAAAAAAGAGTTTACCGGACTTGAAGAGATCAAAGTTGTTATTGGCCACGATTGCCGGAACAACAGCCGTTATTTTGCCGAAACCGTTGCCAACATATTTTCAGCCAACGGCATCAGGGCTTACCTGTTTGAAGACCTCCGCCCCACCCCGGAAATTTCCTATGTCATCCGTCAGTTGAAATGTCAAAGCGGGGTAATCATTACAGCCTCACATAATCCCCCGGAATACAACGGATATAAAGCCTATTGGGAAGACGGTGCCCAAATCATTGGACCTCATGACAAAAACATCATCAACGAGGTGCA
>JBNJDH010000387.1:0-3552 GCA_051744695.1 Bacteroidota bacterium
CATCCGCAATGATTTTCCGGGAGGCTGGCCAGGTGATGAAACCAACGCATTTGTTCCCGAAGGACGGACATCAAAGCAAAACGAAATGGTCAATTACCTAACCAAACTACTGAATTTCAGAAAAGACAGTGAGGCCATACAAAATGGCAAAACGCTGCATTTCGTCCCGGAAGATCATGTCTATGTTTATTTCCGGCACCTGAAAGATGAAGCCGTTATGGTTATGCTTAACAATGCAGAAGAGGAGTCCCGCACAATCGGTGCAGACCGTTACCGGGAAATTCTGTCGCGCTACAACACAGGAAAAGATGTGATATCAGATAAAACCCTGACATCACTTGATGAATTTGAGATCCCGGCCAAATCGGCCAAAATCATCGAACTGAAAAAATGAACTTTTAATTTTAAACCCAGGTTTTATTAAATCCCTATGCTCCTTTCCCGCCCGTTTGAAGGGCGGGAAAGGCAGCATCCGGAAAAACCGATTCTTTTTTAAACAAAAACAAATGAGGTCAAAACAACTGCTTCTCCTTTTCCTTGTCCTGGCTGTATATTTTACAGGCTGTCAGGAAAGGGAGAGAAAAGAAAACAACCCCGAAGATCAAAAAATCACCAGCGAAGCTCCCACACCTGAATGGAGTAAAGATGCTGTTATTTATGAAGTAAACATCCGCCAATACACCGAAGAGGGGA
Organism: Bacteroidota bacterium; assembly: GCA_051744695.1. Lineage (GTDB taxonomy): Bacteria > Bacteroidota > Bacteroidia > Bacteroidales > Marinilabiliaceae > Marinilabilia. Next base: position 694 of record JBNJDH010000387.1, read on the forward strand.
CCTTCGATGCCTTTGCTGAACATCTGCCCCGCCTGAAAGAGCTTGGGGTGGACATTCTCTGGCTCATGCCGGTACATCCCATCGGGGAAGAAAAACGAAAAGGTTCCCTGGGCTCCTATTATTCCATCAAAGATTACAAGGGCATCAACCCGGAATTCGGTAGCATGGAAGACTTTAAGGAGCTGGTTGAAAAAGTCCATGAACAGGACATGCATTTAATCCTCGACTGGGTTGCCAACCACACCGCATGGGACCACCCCTGGACAGACGAGCATCCCGAATGGTATCTCAAAAACGACTCGGGTGAGATCATTGCCCCGCATGAGGACTGGACCGATGTGGCCGGGTTGGATTACGATAATGAAGAAATGCGCACCGCTATGATCGACGCCCTGACATTCTGGGTAGAGGAAGCAGACATTGACGGTTATCGATGTGATGTGGCCGGCATGGTTCCGGTAGATTTTTGGGAGTCAGCCCGTCGTGAAATTGAAAAAGAAAAAAATGTATGGATGCTGGCCGAAGACGAAGAAGAATCAGAGCTGCTCAAATATGCCTTCAATGCCAATTACGGATGGTCCTTTCATCACATCATGAATGATGTAGCCAATGACGAAAAAAATGCAACCCATGTAAGGGATTACTTTACCAGGATCGATTCTGTTTATCCGGAAGGAACTTATCCCATGCAGTTTACCTCCAACCACGATGAAAACAGCTGGAACGGAACAGTCTTCGACCGCATGGGGGAAAAAGCAGCCAAAACAATGGCAGCTCTTACATTCACGGTGGAAGGTGTACCCATGATCTATTCGGGACAGGAAGCCGGCCTGGACAAACAACTTGAATTTTTCGAGAAAGACCAGATAGAGTGGAAAGACAACACTGAAATGTCGCGTCTCTATAGAACACTTTCAGATCTTCACGCCAACAATCCGGCACTTTGGAACGGGGAAGCAGGTGGAGAAATGAAAATCATCGAAACCAATGAGCAGGAAGATGTATTTTATTTTTCAAGAGAGAAGGACGACAATGTTGTGGTTGCCCTATTCAATCTTTCAGACGAATCCCGAAGCGTCACTGCAGAAGAAGGTCCCGAAGGTGCATTTTCTGAAGTCATGAACGACAAGGGTGCAAATCTTCCGGTAAGGGGTGTTTTGCTTCAACCCTGGGAATTCAGAATCTATGTACAATAAGAATCACTCTGCCATAAAATCAAACTGCTCTATCACCGAATAAACAGGTCCTTTAGAAGTCAGCTTGCTTTTGAAAAGCGTCACATGATCGACCGGCTCTTCGCCCCAGAAAGTTTCCTTATTCTTTTCAACTTCCCGGGTCAGAAGAGCCGGATCTTTTATATTCTTGATCCGCCCCAGCGTCAAATGCGGGCGAAAGGGACGATCATCATAAGGAAGGTCAAGAACAGAGGTCCCCTCTTCCACTTTCCTTTTCAACCGGTCCAGGTAATCATCTGGTCTCACCCCGGCCCAAATCACCTTCGGGACATCGGGATGACCAAAAAAGCCACTTCCCTCAAAAACCACGTCTCCCGGCGGGAAGTCGCTAAGCACATCGCGTAGTGATTTTCGAAGCGCATCCAGCTCTTTTTCTTCCACATCCCCAATAAACTTCAGCGTCAGATGCCATTGATGAACAGGATTCCACTTAATGCGGGCAGCCCCCTGCCTGTTTTGCAACTCACGAACCCAAAGTTCCAGATCAAAAAGTCCCTCCACAGGGAGCGCTAAAAATGCTCTTGTTTTACCCATACATTCTGGTTTTCAATAGAACGTTAGATTTTTAGATATTAGATTTAAGACGAATCGTATAATGCTGATATACTGCAATTTAACACGGAAACCCTCAGAAAATTAAACAGCTGAATTACAGGGCATTGAAAAAGTTTAACGGATTATTGGGTTTTGCAAAAGGAGATAAAATCCCTTAAATTAGTGCTGCGACAAAAAACAGGAAAGATTTTGCCTGTTTAATTGAAAAATGTAAAACCATAAAAATACCGAATATGTCGAACAACAAAAAAATTGCTGTCGTCCTTTCCGGATGTGGCGTTTACGATGGGGCAGAAATTCATGAATCGGTTCTTACACTTTTGGCTATTGCCAAAGCCGGTGCCGAATATGAAATATTTGCCCCCGATATGGAGCAGCGTCATGTGGTCAACCACCTTAACGGTGAAGATATGCACGAATCCCGCAATGTGCTGGTGGAAGCAGCCCGCATCGCCAGAGGCGACATTAAGCCCATGGGAGAATTTAAGGCAGGCAATTTCGATGCATTGATGTTCCCCGGTGGCTTCGGTGCAGCAAAAAACCTCAGCAGTTTTGCTTTCGACGGCCCCGATTGTTCCATTCATCCCGAAGTGGCAAAAGCCATACGGGAGACTCATCAGGCCGGAAAGCCCATTGGAGCACTCTGTATCTCACCTGTTTTGGTAGCCAAGGTCATTGGCGAAACGGAACTTACAATAGGCTCGGATCTGGGAACAGCCGAGGCTGTAGAAGAGATGGGAGCCAAACACATTCAAACCACCCACGGTGAAGTTGTCAATGATACGAAAAACAAAATTGCTACCACGCCCTGCTACATGCTTGATGCCACCATCACGCAAATTGCCGAAGGTGCAGAAAATGTGGTAAACGCAGTATTGAAAATGACCTGAAAAAACATTCAATAAGACTTTGGTAGCGGCAAATGCTCATTTGCCGCTACTGAATTTTGTCCACTTTACAGACTGGCACAAAATTATAAAACCCCGTTATCAATCTGAACGATGATGTGTTCAATCATGCGGTCTTTGCGATCTTCATCGAATTCCTTTTTCAGGTTGGAACCAAACAA
>JBNJDH010000388.1:0-3552 GCA_051744695.1 Bacteroidota bacterium
AATGCAGATGCTTACACCATTTTCTTTGAAAAATTGAAGGAAAAGTTTTCTTCCAAAAAGAAAAAACGGAAATGATGGGGGGATGGTGGTTGATTGGTTCGCTCGGCTCTGCCGCTTGCTTGCAAGAATTCGTTAATTCGTCAATTGGTTAATTGGTTAATTTGTTGATTCGTTGCTGGTTACTGATTACACAATATTGTAACAGTCCCCACAAATTAACAGGTCACTAAATCTATTATGCACAGATTCTTAGCAGGGTCAGAATAACCGTCAGTTAAACGTCATCCTGAGGAGGTTACGACGAAGGATCTCTTCTTTTCAAAACAAAACCCAAGTTGAATGAGCAAGATTCTTCGCAATACTAAAAATGACAGTTCACCAATTGACCATTCAACAAAGAACAGTTTCTTCGCAAGCACGGAATAACAATCCACCAATTAACCAATTGACGAATTAACCTCTTCCCTGTTTCTCTTTCCCCGATTATTTTATACAACTAAAATAATTGTGTAATTTTGCCATCTTTAAATGCCAATAAAAACAAATCATGGCCAATCACTCTGAATTTCAACTGAATACTATAGAAGAAGCTGTAGAAGCTTTCAAAAATGGAGAACTGCTTATTGTAGTAGACGATGAAGACCGTGAAAACGAAGGCGATTTCATCACTTCCGCTGAATTGATCACGCCCGAAAAAGTCAATTTTATGACCAAATACGGGCGTGGATTGATCTGTACCCCTTTGGTGGAACAGCGCTGCGATGAATTGGAACTTGATCTCATGGTAGGCAAAAACACTTCTCTGCATGCCACTCCATTCACTGTATCGGTGGACTTACTGGGGCACGGTTGCACAACAGGCATCTCGGCATCAGACCGTTCCAAAACCATCAAAGCCCTCAGCGATCCTGAGACCACGCCCGAAGACCTGGGACGACCTGGCCACATTTTCCCTTTAAAAGCCAAAGAAAGAGGCGTATTACGACGTGCAGGCCACACCGAAGCCACGGTAGATCTGGCCCGTCTGGCCGGACAACAACCCGCCGGTGTATTGGTGGAGATCATGAATGACGATGGCTCGATGGCCCGTCTGCCCGAATTGGTCGAGATGTCCAGAAAATTTGACCTGAAAATCATCACCATCAAAGACCTGATTGCCCATCGCCTGCAACAGGACAGCCTTATCATCAAAGGGGTAGAAGTGCATCTGCCTACCGTTTACGGCGATTTTCGTTTCATTCCCTTCAAACAGAAATCAAACGGCCTGGAGCACATGGCCCTTATCAAAGGCTCATGGGAAGAAGATGAGCCCGTTCTGGTGCGTGTTCATTCATCATGCATCACCGGCGATATTTTCGGGTCCCTGCGATGCGAATGTGGCGAACAACTTCACAAAGCCATGGAAACAATCGAGAAAGAAGGGAAAGGTGTCATTATATATATGAACCAGGAAGGCCGTGGCATTGGTCTGATGAACAAAATCAAAGCCTACAAACTTCAGGAAGAAGGTCGTGACACAGTTGATGCCAACACCGATCTGGGGTTCGAAGCCGACGAACGCGATTATGGCGTGGGCGCCCAAATATTAAGAGAACTTGGTGTAAGCAAAATGCGCCTGATGACCAACAATCCCATCAAACGAATCGGTCTTCAGGGATATGGGCTGACCATTGTTGAAAATGTCCCCATTGAAGTGGAACCCAACCCCTACAACGAATTTTACATGCACACCAAAAAAGAAAAAATGGGGCACCATCTAAAGTTCTTCAAATACGATCCGGAAAAGCGGCCTTCATCTGATCAATAAAGGATTAATCTCTTTCCTTTGGTTTTGCTGACAATATGCCAAAAAGACGGGAACCTTTTCCCCTTAGCGCTTTTTTCCTATATTTGTTAAAAGCCACAATCAATAGATTGTTAGATTTTAGAGGTTAGTAGCTCAGTCGCAGAGTCAGTCAGAAGTCAGTAGTAGCTGAAAGCTCAAAGCTGGAGAGAAAGGTTGCTCTCTTTTGCGACGTATCACGAAAACCAACAAAATTGTATGTTATTGAATTTCACTTGTTTACATATTTTGTTAGATAAAAAATGAATTGTATCATATTGAAAAACAAAGTTTTAGCATACAGAGTTTGATAAACTCAAACAATTGAGCGACAATCCATTATAAAAGCTTAACGGACTATTGACAATATAACCAAAAGATTAAAGCCACATGGAGGATTTGAGGATCGTTTTCATGGGAACACCGGAGTTTGCCACTGAAAGTTTGAAAGCACTTTTAGACGCGGGAGCCAACGTCGTGGGGGTTGTCACTGCCCCCGACAAGCCGGCAGGAAGAGGACGGAAGCTTCAACCCCCTCCGGTAAAGAAATTTGCTGAAGCCTATAATCTAAAAGTCTTACAGCCCGAAAAACTGAAATCTCCTGAGTTCCTGAAAGAGCTCGAAGCCCTTCGGGCCGACCTGCAGGTGATCGTGGCCTTTCGCATGCTTCCTGAAGTGGTTTGGAACATGCCTCCCCGCGGCACATTCAACCTGCATGCTTCTCTTTTGCCCGAATACCGCGGAGCAGCCCCCATCAACTGGGCAGTTATCAACGGTGAAACAAAGACCGGTGTCACCACCTTTTTCCTGCAACATGAAATCGATACCGGCGATATAATTTTTCAGGACGAAGTTCCAATAGCCCCCGACGATACTGCAGGCGACGTACACGACAAACTCATGACCGCCGGCGCCCGCCTGGTGGTCAAAACGGTGGAAGCCATAGCCCATGGCACCATTGAAACCGTTCCCCAGCCCGAAAAAGAACTAAAACCAGCCCCTAAAATTTTCAAAGAGGACTGCCACATCAACTGGATGAAAGATTGCACGCAGGTTTACAACCATATTCGCGGACTCAGTCCCCATCCCACAGCATGGACCGAACTTCAGGAACCTGAAAAAGACCCGGTCACGATAAAAATATTTTTTGCGGAGAAAACAGGATCCGAAGGCCTCAAACCCGGGGAAATCTATTGCGATGGCAAAAAATTATTAATGGCCGGGACCATGAGTGGAGACCTCCGCATCCATGAATTGCAAGCCCCCGGCAAAAAGCGTATGAACACCGAGGAATTCCTACGGGGCCATGAAATTAAACCGGGGGCCTGGTTTCTTTAGGTTTGGCAGAATCCTTTCCGCCATTTAGCAGACCAGGCAAATTCCCTTTCCGCCATTTTTAATTTCTTTTACCCCCAGCCTACTCATCATAATAAACAAACGTCACTTTGTGGCCTTTGCCTTTGTTATTAAAAATGTTATCAAAAAAGGCCGCGGCAGCCTGAATTTTAATGTTTTCACCTTTTTTATTTTTCACCTCCCAGGAACGAACAATCTCGTAACCTTTGTCGATAAACATGTCGTGGGCCGTTTGTAAACGCTTGTGCTGGTCTTCAGGAACAACGGCAGTAAAGTGTTTGCCAACAAGTTCTCCGGGCTGAAACCCGTATATTTCGTTATACCGGTCGTTGACATAGGTGTAATAACCTTTTTCGTCTGTCACACAAATGCCC
>JBNJDH010000389.1:0-3547 GCA_051744695.1 Bacteroidota bacterium
CGGTATGTCCTTACCAAAATTTTCCGAATTATGCGCATTACACTGTTTTTGCTTTTCCTGGGCATCTCCCAGCTTTTTGCTGAAGGATCGTATGCCCAGACCACAAAGCTCAACGTTGACATGGACAATGTTCGTGCCGAAAAAGTTCTTGATGAGATTGAGAACCAAAGCCGATTCTATTTTCTCTACAATGAAAAGTTGGTAGATGTTCAATTTGAAACTTCTGTTAAAGCAACGGACGGTTCCATCTTTGAAGTGCTGGACCAGATGTTTGCAGGGCGGGACGTGAATTATCAGGTGGTCGACAACCAGATCATCCTGTCCGAAGCCAAAGAGAGCGACCTTGCCATGATGCTTCAGCAGGATGAAGGTGTGGTGACAGGGAGTGTTGTCAGCCAGGAAGGAGCCCCTTTGCCAGGCGTTACCGTTGTACTTAAAGGTACCCAGGAAGGGACGGTTACGGACGCGGATGGCAATTATGAAATATCTGACGTTCCTGAAGATGCCGTGCTGATCTATTCTTTCGTGGGTATGCAGACCCTTGAGGAAGAAGTGGACGGCAGGAGCCAGATCAATGTAACGATGGAGGAAGCTTCCATTGGATTGGATGAAGTTGTGGCAGTAGGGTATGGCGTTCAGCGGAAAGGTTCATTGTCAGGTTCTGTGGCAAGTGTCTCCTCAGAGGATATGGAAGGTATAAAAGGAACTACCGTCAGTTCAACCCTGGCAGGGAAAATGGCCGGTGTTTCTTTCCGTATGCCTGACGGCCGCCCGGGTGCTTCAGCCAACATTCAGATCCGTAATATGGGGGATCCCCTTTATGTAATCGACGGGGTTCAAAAAGATGCCGGCCACTTCAACAACCTTTCTCCAAACGATATCGAGAGCATATCGATTTTGAAAGATGCGTCGGCAGCCATCTACGGGGTACGCGCCGCCAACGGCGTTGTCCTGGTTACTACCAAGAGCGGAAAACGTGGCGAAGAGAATACCATCAATGTGGATGCTTACTATGGATGGCAGAACTGGAGCCGTTTTCCGGAAACCGTGAATGCTCACAAGTGGATGCGAGGACGTGCCGCTGCTGAAGTCAACCAAACTGGTAGTACATCCATCACACCGGAAGAGCTGGAAAGATACGAAGAGGGAACCGAACGGGGCTATCGCAGCTTTGACTGGTACGATTTCATCATTAAGCCCAACGCACCCAAGAATTCGATCAACGTGAATACCCGCGGTGGCTCGGACAAGATCAATTACTATTTGTCACTTACCCGGTTGGATGAAAGTTCAGTATTGGGACGGGAATTCAATTTCGGGCGGACCAATATTCAATCCAACATTGAAGCCGAAGTGGCCAAAGGTCTGACCGTTGAGACCCGCATCAATGGACGTATAGAATCACGAGACAATCCCGGAGTTCCAGGGGGGGACGACTATTGGGCTCCTCGTTTTGCTTTATTCCGGAACCGTCCCACATGGCGTCCTTATGCCAATGACAATCCCGATTATGTAAAGGATATTCCAAATATGGAAACCAACTGGGCTCTTCTCAATAAAGAATTGTCCGGTGAATGGTGGGAAGACTGGCGTGTTTTGGATACCCAGTTCAGGGGCACATACGAAACGCCTCTTGACGGACTGACTCTTAGCGGGATGTATTCCTATTACTATGCCGACCGGTTGATGAACAACCACGAATACACTTATGATGCCTACAGCTACGATCCCGAAAATGACGAATATTACGTGTCTTTCCATAATCCCAATCCTTGGCGCGAACGGGGCAATGATAAAGTGATTGAAGAAGTCACTCAGCTCCAGGCCGATTACAGTAAGGATTTTGGCCCCCACAGCATTAACGCCACTTTTGTAAATGAGCGCATCTACCGCCATGAATATGGTACCTGGTTGCACTCTGTTCCGGAGACCAACGCGCTCTCGTTGATCCAGTTCGACGATATGGACCAGTATGATGATTCTGAGTGGGAACAGGCTCGTATTGGCTACGTCGGCCGTTTCAATTACAATTATAGCGATAAATATTATCTTGAGGTTGCCGGACGTCGAGATGCCTCATGGAAATTTGCACCCGACATGCGCTGGGGTTTCTTCCCTTCCGGATCTATTGGATGGCGGATCACCGAGGAGGGATTTGCTCAGAACATATTTGGAGATAGCGACTTTGATTTGAAGCTGAGGGCTTCTTATGGTGAATTGGGAGATGATGAGGTTGGTATTGGTGACTTTGACTACATTACCGGGTACAATTATGCCACTTCCAGGGTTCCCCTTGGAGGTGATATGGTAATTGGGGCAAGGGACCGCGGAATCCCTACTACTTCTATTTCCTGGTTTACCAGTAAAACCACCGATATCGGGGCCGATTTCTCCATGCTGAACGGACGTTTAAACGGTGCCGTGGACTATTTCTACCGCAAGCGTGAAGGTTTGCCGGCACATAGATATGACATCCTGGTTCCCAATGAGCTGGGCTACCAATTGCCTCAGGAGAACCTGAACAGCGATGCTGTAACAGGGGCTGAGATTATGTTGACTTATGACGGGGAAGCCGGAGATTTGACATATTCTGTAGGGGGAAATATGTCGTTTGCCCGCCACAGATTTCTGGAATCATACAAACCCAGGTTTGGAAATTCCTGGGACCATTACCGGAATTCAGAGGAGGACCGTTGGACCGGGATTTTCTGGGGACATGAGGTCATTGGTCAGTTCGACTCCTATGAACAAATTAACAACTATGAAGTCAATAATGACGGTGTCGGAAACCGCGATATGTTACCCGGTGATTTGATCTATAAAGACCAAAACAATGACGGCGTGATCAATGAGTTGGATGAAAGACCTATTGGTTATCCCCGCACAGGGAACCCCATCTTGAATTTCGGATTCCAGGTTACTGCCCAGTATAGAGGGTTTGATTTCCGGGCCGACTTTTCCGGCGGTTCGATGTATTCTTACAACCAGGGTTGGGAAATGCGCTGGCCTTATCAGAATGAAGGGGCCTTGTTGAAGCAGTTTTATGAAGACCGCTGGCATCGAGAGGACATCTTTGACCCCGAGAGTGACTGGGTATCCGGAGAATATCCACCCCTGCGGTTCAACGCCGGATGGCACAACAATTACAACAAAAATTCCGATTTCTGGCTGACCAACGTGCGGTACCTGAGGGCCAGAACCATTGAGCTGGGATATACACTGCCCGAAAACATTATGGAACAACTCGGGATGGAAAATGCCCGCTTTTTTGTGAATGCCAACAACCTCTTCTCTCTTGACAATGTGAGTCATTTGGGTGTAGAACCGGAGATCGTTGATGAGAACGGGTTGCAGTATCCACAGAACAAGTTGGTGAATATTGGAGTGAATCTTTCATTTTAAAAACCAAATTTGTTAAATGGTCTGAATTTTATCATGGAAAAGACTCTTCAGACAAGATTTAACGATATAAAAATATTGAATATGAAAAAGTTCGTTTATTTACTCATCCTGGTTTTTGCCATTGGATGGGGATGCGATGATGAAG
>JBNJDH010000390.1:0-3541 GCA_051744695.1 Bacteroidota bacterium
CTATGAATTTGCCCCGAAGTTGGCATGATTCTCAAATTTTAAGGCCGGTATCCGGCATTTGACAGAATGTTGTGAGGATCGGTGGCCTCCATCATATCTTTGAAGGATTTTTCGGAGTGCTGATCCATCCATGATTCCATAAGCTTGTAACCAATGTAGCGTCCGGTTCTGCCCGGGGATTCCTGTCCGAAAAAGTTGGTAAACGGCGCATCTCCCACATATTTCCTGATGAGGTCCTGTTCGGTGGAGAAAAGATGTTTTTTTTCAATCATGGTTTCCCACATAAATGCTTCGTTGGTGCGGCACCACTCCATCTGGTCTTCGCTGTAACCAAATAAAAGTGTATCTGGAATTTCGGGGATGGTGTGTTCCACAAAATGCAGCATTTTACCATGGTAGACCATTTGACTAATAAGGTCATTAACGGAGTCATTATACGCGTATTCGGTCATACCGATGGCTCTCATGATGTCGGGCACCACACGTTCGGGCTCCATTTGGGTGCGCAGGTATTCGGGCGTTTGCAACCATTCATAAAAGACACAATCACGACCCAGGTATTTTTCAACACTTACCGATACCCAGCCCGAATCAACAGCTACTGACTCGTTGAAACCGGAAATATGCAGGTAAACATCCGGCGTTTCTCTTTCGGGGAAATAATGTTTGTAATAGCGGAAAGCCCGGGAGATTTCATTTTTGAGTTGTTCTTTGTCCGAAAAAACCTTCCGGCAGGTGTCATAAACTTCCTTATTGGGCTCATAAGCGAGGAACTTGGATAAATTATCTGTGTATTCCCCGTCCTCAGGGCTTCCGATTTTGATGATGCCTTCGCTGTAGGCTTTCAGGTAGTTCCCGTATTCTGATTTTAGATTATCTACATTTTGCTCTACACTGTCGGGATGTATGGCAAATAAATCCTCATAAAAAGGGACCAGTTCAAAATCTACTTCGATGTCCGATACATCAGGAGAAGATTTGAACCAGTTGCAACCACCTGACAATAAAATTATTAAAAGTAATGCAAATCCGGTCTGCTTCATAACGTCTAGAACTTATTCTTGGAAAAATTGCAATTCAGCCTATCTTTACGGTTGATTTAGTGGAAAATTAAATGCTAAGATATTAATTTTAGGCTGAATTATTGCAGGCTCCAAAAAACAGGTTTTCTTAATCTGCATTATTCATAAATTATCTCAACTATCGGCAAAACACAAGCGTCCTCATTAAATTTGTCTGCGGGAACTAGCGTTTTCTGATATTTGAACATCTCATGACGAAAACTTATGAATAAAGCAGATTAAAGGTGAAAACTGATGATTAGTTTAAATAATAAGACCAAAATTAACCCTTATGAAAAGAATAACTTCAGCGGTTGTATTGCTGCTGGTTTTTACCAGCATTCATGTAAATGGTCAGGAAGCCAAGAGTTTGCGCCTTTCTTTTGTCGCTGAACCCCAAATTTCGTGGCTAAAGCCCGATATAGATGGAGTTGAGTCACGAGGCAATACGGCCGGCTACAACTTCGGCGTGGTAATGGACCGGTTCTTTGCAGAAAATTATGCCTTTTCTACCGGGCTTACCATAAATACCACTGGTGGAAAATTGCGTTATGCGGATACGGACACTACCGGGACGGTGACCGACAGGGATGTGGAATATCAGTTGCGTTATATTGAGGTGCCTCTTGGACTGAAGCTACGGTCCAATGATTTTCGTCGCACCAATTTTTACGGGCGTTTCGGACTTACCCCCCAGATCAATATTGAAGCACGGAATGACAAGGATAAAACCATTGGTGATCAGGTCCGCTTGTTTGATCTGGCTTATCACCTGGGTGCCGGGCTGGAATATTCCATTGGCGGGTCAAATGCCTTGATGTTTGGGCTGGTTTATCACAATGGTTTCACCGATGTGACCGACGAACCCGGGTTTGATGATAAGACTGTGCTCAACCGCCTGGTATTCGAAATCGGTTTTATATTCTGAAACATTCAACCATGTTTGTTCCTGAAAATCTGCTAAATCTGTATTTATGAAGGTTACCCTTGTTCAGTTAAATTATCACATCGGAAACTTTGAAGAGAACAGTCAAAAAATTATAGATCACATCAAAAAAGCGCGGGAACGGGGAGCTGAATTGGTTGTTTTTTCTGAACTGGCCATTTGTGGATATCCCCCGCTTGATTTGCTGACGCGGCAGGAATTCGTGGAGGCTTCCATCCGGACCATCAGGGAAATTGCTTCACATTGTACGGATGTTGCGGCGGTGGTTGGAGGCCCCAGTCTTAATCCCATGGCCCGGGGCAAGCAGTTGCACAATTCTGCCTGGTTTCTGGCAGATGGCGTTGTGAAAGAAACCATTCATAAAACCTTGCTGCCCAATTACGATGTGTTCGATGAGTATCGATATTTTCAGGCCAATGAAGAATTTAAGGTGGTGAATTACAAAGGGCGACGAATTGCTCTTACTATTTGTGAAGATCTTTGGGACGATCAGCCTACATCGGCGGCTTTTGCCCGCAATAGTCTGTACACCCTTTCCCCCATGCAGAAACTGGCGGCTTTGAAACCCGATTTCATGGTCAATATTGCCGCCTCCCCGTTTTCGTACCATCAGGAAAATGTTCGAAAGGAGGTGGTCTGCAAGAAAGCTGCCAACTATCGCGTGCCCGTGGCCTATGTCAACCAGGTAGGGGCCAATACCGAACTGATCTTTGACGGGGGGTCGATGATGGTGAACCGGGACGGAAATATTACCCACAAACTGCCCACATTTATCGAAGCATGTGAGGATGTGGAAACAGATGAGCTCGATCAATTGTCTTCGGGGGTTCTTACAGAAACCGATCCTATAGAATTGATTCATAATGGATTGGTGCTGGGGATCAGGGATTATTTTGTCAAGACCGGCCTGGAAAAAGCGGTTGTTGGTCTTTCCGGCGGAATCGATTCTGCTGTGACAGCAGCCCTGGCTGTTGAAGCCCTGGGATCTAACAATGTTCATGGCATGCTGATGCCATCACAATACAGTACCGGCCATAGTGTATCCGATGCTGAAGAATTGGCTGCCAATCTGGGGATTGAAACCGATACGGTGGCCATCCGTGAAATATACAAAAAAGTGGAGGAAGCAATGGCCCCGGTCTTTGGGGACCGGCCTCCCGATGTCACTGAAGAGAATATTCAGGCGCGGATCCGGGGATTATTGCTGATGGCATATTCCAATAAGTTCGGGCATATTTTGCTGAATACATCCAATAAGAGTGAAGCGGCTGTCGGGTATGGAACCCTTTACGGGGACATGAACGGGGGACTCAGCGTGTTGGGTGATGTTTACAAAACCGATGTTTTTAAACTTGCCCGTTTCCTGAACCAAAACGGAGAGGTAATACCCGAAAACACCATTGTAAAACCCCCTTCGGCCGAGTTGCGTCCCGATCAGAAAGATACCGATTCGTTGCCTGATTATGATGTACTGGACAAGGTTTTGTTCCGTTACATCGAACTCAATCACTCTCCTAAAAGCATCATCGAAGAA
>JBNJDH010000391.1:0-3536 GCA_051744695.1 Bacteroidota bacterium
TTGTTGTTATTACCGTAGCTGTTTTTCTGGGCCATGACGCGTGTTTTCCCTTGTAAGTATCCGAAATTGTTTTCCGCTCCCGCTTTACTTATCCCTTAGAAGAAAAGAAAGGACAACAAAGTTAGGAAAAATATAAGGAATAAATCAAACAAAAAACCGGGTCAATCCTTATCCGATGAGTACGAATCATCGGATAAGTATGATAACCAAAAACAAGGAAATAAACCAAACCCATAAGCTTTGGCCCCGTATAAATATTCAATTTTTGCCTCAGAGGTCACATCGGGCATAAAAAATCAACAATAATCCCTAAGCATCATTTTATCATGCAAAATTTCCTCAGGACCATCTGCTTTTTTACTCTCATATTGATTTTTACGCCATCCTGTAAAGAAGGAGGGCCTTTACTGGCTGATGATGACAATCAAGAGAAAGTAGATACCACGAAGATGAGACAACTATATGATCAAGGATACAACTATGTTTTCAGCAATCCCGACAGCACCATCATATTAGCAGATTCTTTGCTTAAATTATCTGGCCGTCAAGGCTATGAGCCAGGAAAATTCAATGCTTTCAGACTAAAAGGGATTGTGGATGCCATACAGGGAAAGTATGAAGAGGCATTGACACATTTCGATCAGGCCAGGAATCTAACCCGGGCCATGAATGACAGCACCCACACCAGCGTAATCCTCACCAACATTGGAAATGTATACTTATACATGAGCCGGCATGCCAGGGCGCTGGAAAAATATCGGCAGGCCCTGGCAATAGACCGAAAAATGGGCGACCGGAAAGGAGAAGCCAACAACCTCAACAACATGGCAGCCACTTACAATGAAATGGGAAGTTACCGCAAAGCGCTCGATTATTATCTGGAAGCTTTAAGAATAAAAGAAAAAGTTAGCGAAAAAAGCGACATTGCCAGCACAACAATGAACATAGCCCTGATGCAGCAGGAACTGAAAAGGTTTGACAAAGCAAGAGAATACTTAAAGCGAAGCGAAAACCTCATGCAGGAGACCAATGACCGGATCGGTCTGGCCAAATGTGAAAACATCAAAGGACTTATCCATAAAGCCACCGGGCAACACAACCGGGCCCAAAAGTCGTTCCAGGAAGCCCTTGAGATCAATCGCGATATGGACATGCCCGATCAAATCGCCATCAACCTCCGGAACCTGGCCAAAAACGAAATGCAGCAACAAAATTACCAGTCGGCAGAAAAGTATGCCCTTGAATCCGCTGAAGTGGAATCCCGGACAACAGACATTTCAGGAAAAGGTGAAACCCAACAAATTCTGGCCGGGATATACCTGGCACAAGAAAGAGAAAACAAAGCCTTAAAACATGCAAAAATTGCCCTCAAAACCGGTCAACAACATAACGACAAAGCCCTCTTGCGGGATGCCAGCAAAACCATGAGCAAAATATTGGAAACTCAAGGCAACTGGAACAAAGCTCTGCATTACCACAAACAGTTTACCATGTATGCCGACAGCCTTTTCAATTCGGAGATACAAAAAGAAACCGAACGAATGGAAGCCCGGTACGATTTCGAGAAAAAAGAACTGGAGCTGAAAAATGAACAAAAGATCAAAGAAGCCCGGTACCAGCAAAAAGTCACCCGAAGAACCCAATTGTTTTATTTTTCGCTCACAGCATTCGTTTTCCTGGGAATTGTGGCCATCGGCATCTACCGCAGCCGGATTAGAATCAAACAGGCCAACAAACACATCTCCCGCCAGAAACAGGAGATCGAAGAGCAGACCCAGGAGCTTGAAGAGGCCAATGAAAAACTGAAAGAACTGACCCGCTTCAAAGAAGAGATCTCCAACATGATCATTCATGACCTGAAAAATCCGCTGGGCATCATTCTGATGCTCTCCAAAGAAGTTCCCGATCAGCAAAAAACGGAGATGATTCAAGACGCAGCGAAGAGGATGCTTAACATGGTTATGAACATCCTTGACATCAATAAGTATGAAAATGCAAAGCTTAAGCTGGAATTTTCAGAGGCCCCGGTCAAAGACATTTTGGAAGAGGCCATTAAAGAACAGGAATACAACCTGAAGATGAAATCTCTCCACATCATAAGGAAAGACAACAGCAACCCGGTTGTTCGACTCGATGCCGGTATGATCAAACGGGTTATGGAAAACCTGCTTGATAATGCCGTGAAATATTCACCCTACAATGACCCCGTTCAAATTGCCATTGACGAAGAAGAGGATCGCGTAAAAATCACTGTAAGCAATAAAGGCCCGGGCATTCCACCCGAGAAAACAAAACTCATCTTCGAGCCTTATGGGCAGGCCCGTTCCCGTGGCATTGGGATGATCAAATCAACCGGTCTGGGACTGGCCTTCTGCAAAATGGCGATTTCGGCTCACAACGGGGAAATCGGAGTGGAGAGCACCCCAAATGAATGGACAAGTTTTTGGTTTACCATACCGAAAGGATAGAATGAAAGGTCGGGAGGTCAACACTACTCCTTTTTCATCTCATCTCTGAAAAATTCTCCGGCCCTGGTGGGTGTATAATCCCAATCCTTGATCAATTGCGGCGACCAGTCGGGATCGAAACACCAGGCCACCCATGAAATGCCCTTTTCATCGAAATAATCCATCAGCGTGCGGCCATACTCTTCATCGCCAAGGCAGGGCTCATGGGCACCTTTCTGATCGGGGTACATATAGCCGATTTCAGTGGCGATGACCGGGTAGTCATCGGCAGCAAACCCGAAATCACGCTCCCACTGAGGCACCCAGGGTTGTTCACGCTTTTGTGGATAAGGGTGACTCACATAAGCGATGTTGTCCAGCGGCAAAGGCGAATGCATCAAAGGCGTCAGATCGTAGGCCCAGTTGAAACCTGCTACCAGCGCCACAGCATCGGGACTGTTGGCCTGGATCACCGAGACAATATCGATGACAATTTCGCTCCATTGTTCCCACGAAAGGGGGCCGAGCTCCCCGTTGTATGTGGTGGGCTCATTGAAAACCTCGTAGAGAGCCACGGCCGGTTCATCGGCATATCGCCGCGATACAGCATACCAGAACCGTAATGTCTCCTGCATGGTGGTGTTGTAACCTTCATCCTGAAAAAGGCCCGTCCGCAGGTTGCCGATGGAGTGCCAGTCGATGATAACGTATAAGCCGGCATTTTTGGCCCATTCAATGCCCTGGTCAAGCAATTCCAGATAATCATCACTTCCGCGTGAACGCCATGCCCGGGGATGAACCGGAAAACGAACGATATTGGCGCCCCAGTCGCTGAGCTCTTCCAAAAGCTCCTGATTCCATTCTCCCGCTGTTTCGAGCCGGTCGGGATCGGCTACGTTGATGCCTTTGAAAATCACCTCTTCACCTTCGGCATTGATGAAATTGTTGCCATCAACCGAAATTCTTGAAAGGCCGGCTCCCTGAGCAGCAAGAGATAATGTGAAGCCAAATAAAAAGCCACATAGAAGAATAAAACGGATTTTTTTCATGAGATTCAATTTAAAGATTTGTTGGTGTGCCAAATACACA
>JBNJDH010000392.1:0-3521 GCA_051744695.1 Bacteroidota bacterium
TGCATGGGTGAAATGGTGCGTTTTAGACAGTCCCTGGTTTTTTTCAAAATAAGGGATCAGTGGGGTGGTTAAAATTTTTTCCTTTTAATTCCCCTCCATAAATGCCTGATTAGTCATTTCTTTTTTACAATTTTGCATCATCTAACAAGACAAAAAACAAAACAGTTAAATGGCAAAAAAAGGCAAAATACCAGGAAAATATATTTCATCAGAAAGAAAAGACCGAAACACCAAGTTTTCCGAAAAACAGAAAAAGGACCCGTCCAAAAAACAGAAAGCTCCTGACCAGAAAGAAGAAAAAATCCGGCTCAACAAATTCATAGCAAACTCTGGTATCTGCAGTCGCCGGGAAGCCGACACCCTCATTGAAAAGGGCGAAATAAAAGTAAACGGCAAAGTCGTAACGGAATTGGGAACCATCGTTTCTACAAAGGACAAGGTAGAGTACCGCGGCAAATCATTAATTCCCGAGAAGAAAGTTTACATCCTTCTGAACAAACCCAAGGATACGGTCACCACGGTTCGTGACCCTGAAGGACGCAAAACCGTGATTGAGATTGTCAGGAACGCCTGTCCTCAGCGCGTTTACCCGGTAGGCCGCCTTGACCGGAACACCACGGGCCTTCTGCTTTTGACCAACGACGGTGATCTGGCCAAAAAAATGACGCATCCGGGTTTCGAAACAAAAAAGATCTACCATGCGTTTCTGGATAAACCTTTAAAACCTGAAGATCTTCAAACCATCCGCAACGGCATTGAGTTGGAAGACGGGCCCATCACACCCGATGCACTCGATTATGCCGATCCCGACGACAAAAAACAGGCCGGCATTGAAATTCATTCCGGGCGAAACCGGATTGTTCGTCGTATATTCGAAAAGATGGGCTACAAAGTGGAGAAACTGGACAGAGTTTATCTCGCGGGCCTGACCAAAAAGAATCTGCCCCGGGGCAAATACAGATTTCTCGATGAAAGAGAAATACGAATGCTGCATGTAGAAACAGGGAACCAACCCAAAACAGGATAAAATAAAGAATGTCGCTTTCCTGTCAGTCAAAAACATCATTTACTATAACAAAATAATATGAACAGGGATGATCGCTCCAAAATATTAACAAAATCAAACTTTTTGTTAATATTCCTATTGTCGGCATTTCCCACACTTTTACGAGGTCAAACCACAGGTACGGTAATCGATGAAGAGACCCGCTCGCCGATTGCCTTTGCCAACATCGTTTTCGAAAACAAAAAAGAAGGCACGGTTTCTGATTTACAGGGCAGATTCGTTCTGCCCGTAAAAACAAAAGGCCCCATCACCATTAGTTGCGTAGGCTACCACACCCAAACATATCCGCTTTCAGACATCGAAAACAAAGGGGAGATCACGCTAAAACCCAAAACCATTGAGCTGGAAGCTGTTGAAATCTATCCCGATAAGGATCCGGCCCGCCAGATCATGCAAAATGTCATCGACAACATTCCCGAAAACAACCCGGATGAAGCCACAGATTATACCTGCATCATTTATCACAAAATGACCTTTGACTTCCTGGTCCCCGATTCGGTTTCGCCGGCAGATTCGGTTGCTCAGAAAATCCGTGATTTTAGCGACTCCAAGCATGTGATGCTGATAGAGTCCGTTTCGGAAAAAAAACACATGGCACCCGACAAAAACCAGGAACGAATCATCTCCGGCCGGGTTAGCGGTTTTCAGGATCCGGCACTGTCGATATTTCCAGCCCTTCTTCAGCCTTTTACTTTCTACGATCAATACATTGAACTAATGGACAACCGGTACCTGAATCCCGTTTCCGACCGGGGGTTCAAACATTATGATTTTTTCCTTCGCGACACCATCAGCGATGCTCAAGGACAACTATTTTATATTTCTTTCCAACCCAAAGAAAAATCCAATATTCCGCCATTAAAAGGTACGTTACACATCACTCCTGAAGATTATGCCATCAAAAATCTGAAGGCAAATACAGCGCAAACAAACACCCCTTTCGAATTGCATATCAATCAGCAGTATCAAATTATTGACGGAAAACAATGGTTCCCCTCAGAACAAGAAAGCCGGCTTGTCATCCGGTCAGCCGGATCGGGAGAAGACCTCCCCTTTCCCCTCGAAGGTAAAGCCAAGAGTCTGGTTACGGCGGTAGACATCAGTCCCGAACTTACCAGAAGTGATTTCTCAGGGATCGAGCTGGAAGATGACATTTCCCCCGATTCAACAATACTTGACCAATTTCGATATCAACCTCTGACGGCAAAAGATTCAATCACCTATTCAAAAATTGACAGCCTTGGATTGGCGAACAATTTTGATCAATTCATTCGTTTCCCCAAAATCCTTATGAATGGTCAGTTCCCCGTCGGGCCTTTAAGGTTGGATTTCAAGCACATTGCAGGATACAACAACTTTGAAGGGCTGAAACTCGGCATGGGTCTCTGGACCGGCGAAGAATGGACAGGAAACTTTTCTCTTGGCGGGTATTTCAAACATGCATTCAAAATCGATGACAACCATTACGGCGGAGGAATAAAATGGGACCATCCATCGGGTTCTCCGGCCTTTTCCGCAACATACAGCCATGACCTCCACACCACCGGCAAGGTTTCTTTCCTCAACAATCAGTCACTGACAATAGAAAGCTTACTGAAATCGTTGGCTGTCTCCACCAAAGACAAGATGACAAGAACCCATATTACCGGAAGTACCAGGTTGATGAAAGGTCTTTCCACAGAATTGTTTTTCACCCATGCCGATGTGGACCCTGTCAGAATTTATGACTTTGACACAGAAGCCACCGAACCGGCAGAATCCTTTACCAATATGGAGTATGGAGTCCGTTTGCGCTGGGCCTACAAAGAGAAATTATCCAAAACTTTTTTTGGAACAATCCCGGAACCCACAAATGGTCCGATACTCTGGCTGAATTATACATCAGGAAGGCAAAAACCGGCAGATGAAACTTTCACCTATTCAACATCAGAAGCCAGAATTCAAAAATCATTCAATACAGGCCCTTCAGCCAAAACCTCCTTTCAACTAACAGGCGGATTGATCAGCGGGGAACCGGCACCATCAAAACTTTACAGTTTTTTAGGCACGTATGACCCGTTTGGGTTAGAAGTTCCGGGAATGTTTGCCACAATGGCACCAAATGAATTTGCAGCCGACCGGTTTGTTTCTGCCTTTTTCACACATAAAATCCCCCTTCGTCAGAATCAGTCGGGATCCTTCAAACCTGAAATTGTCCTCCTGTCAAAAGCCGGCTGGGGAGATTTATCCACAACTCCGGCAGAACATCTAAAAACCTTTAACCAGGGTTTTTACGAATCAGGAATTAAATTCGATAATTTAATGAATGCACTGATTTTTAAATATGGTGTAGCCATTCATCATCGTTATGGCCCCTACCAAAAAGAAAAAAGCAGAGAGAACTGGAGTTTTCGTCTGAGTTTAGACCTGACATTCTGATTCACTATTGTCCGGAGAAACAATAGTGTTTCTTTTT
>JBNJDH010000393.1:0-3504 GCA_051744695.1 Bacteroidota bacterium
ATTCTTCAACAGGCATGTCCAGAATGGGAACTCGTTTTATTCGTCCGGCATTATTTACCAGGATGTCAATGGGTCCCACTTCTTTCTCAATAAAAGATATGCCTTTGTCCACCTCTTCTTCATTGGTGACGTCGAAAGCATGCATGAAGACATCCACACCTTCATCCGTAAACTCCTGCCTGCTTGATTCCAGCTTTTCCCGGGAACGTCCGTTAATCACAACTTTTGCCCCGGCTTTACCCAGGACTTTGCCAATAGCCATTCCAATTCCGTGACTTCCGCCGGTAACAAGAGCTACCTGACCGGACAAATCAAAAAGTTGATTGATATAGCTCATGATTTATATTTTTATTTCAACAATAATTCAAAGTTCCACATGTCTATAGTCTGAACATGTGGAACTTGATTTTTCAAATTATCTGAGATCATGTTGGGTAAATTTATCCATGTCGGCGAAATCCTGATTTTCACCAGCCATTCCCCAAATAAATGAATAACTTCCTGTACCTGAAGCACTGTGAATGCTCCATGAAGGTGAGATGACAGCCTGTTCATTTTTCATCCAGATGTGTCGGGTTTCATCGGGTTGCCCCATTAGGTGACAAATGGTTTCCTTTTCAGGAAGTTCAAAATACAGATAAGCTTCCATTCTTCTTGCATGCAGGTGGGGCGGCATGGTATTCCATACACTGCCTGTTTTTAGCTCAGTAATCCCCATTTGCAATTGACAGGTGGGCAAGACACTATTCACAATCATTTTATTGATGCGTCGCTCATTAGCACTTTCAGGGGCCCCAAGGTCAGCGATTTCTGCCATGTCGAGGGTAACTTTTTTAGTGGGGAACTTTTGATGGGCCGGGGTGCTATTCAGGTATAAATGTGCAGGTTTTGAACTATTGTCCGATTCAAACAAGACTTCTTTATTGTCCCTGCCCACGTAAAGCGCTTCTTTATATCCTAGTTCGTAGACCTCGCCATCAACTGACACCTTAGCATTGCCGCCAATATTGATTACGCCAAGTTCACGACGTTGCAGAAAATATTGGGCCTTAATTTCCTCAAAAGGCTCCAGCCTGAGGGCTTGGTCCAAAGGCACTGCACCGCCTACAATGATTCGGTCATAAAGAGAATAAACAACATTGATCTCTCCGGGAACCATCACATTTTCTATCAGAAAATCCTTTCGGATTCGTTGTGTATCATAGTTTTTGAAATCGGCCGGATGGGCCGCATACCTCAATTCATAATTCATATCAACTGAATTTTATAGTTAAACATTGATGAACCCTTTACTCAATATATAAGTCATTTTTTAAAGGGATATTTAATAAAATAAATTTTTGCCTGAAAACAAATGTCGCTAATATTTATTGAACCGCTTGAATATGTTTTAATGTTTTTATCTAGTTGTGTTATTGTTCACTGACTTTCCGGGGTGAGCTCAAAAATATGGCTTCATCCGTTAATTTAGAATTGGTTTGCACCTTGATTTGGTTCTTTCCCTTTTTTAGGTCTATGTCTTCCCATATAAACCGCTCATAATTGTCGCCCTCTTTTTCCCCAAGAGATTTTCCGTTGACAAAGAGTTCCACTTTTTCCTGATTGGAATAGACCTTGATTGTTTGAGGTTTGCTGCTTCTCTCTTTTAAACGTTTTTGTGCGATGTGCACCATTGGGGCTTCCGGGTTCCAGTTGGCTTTGTAAAAGAAAAAAGCATCCTTTTTGGTGGAGCGGTCAAAGGTGATGATGCCTTTGTCATTTTTCCCGGGGACTTCCCCTTCTGTCCGGTGAGCTGCTCCAAAATCAAATAAGTTCCAGATAAATGTTCCCCAGAGGAAAGGTCTTTTATCAATGGCTATCCAGTGCTGTTCATGGAAATGGGTTTGCCAGTTCTCGGGGTGCCAGTAGCTGTTGGCATCGGGTTTCTTTAATTCTTCCTGTTGATGATAAATGCTGGCCCCTGCTCCATATTCACTAATGCCAATGGGGGTTTCAGGAAACTTCTTATGGGTTTCATCGGCCCAGTTTCCGACATCTTCAGGCATTCCGCCATACCAGCCAAAGTAAAGATTCCAGCTTATGATGTCGGTTATTTTGTTTAATTCTCCGGAGCGATTACTGGCTGCGGTGGTTATTCGGGAAGGGTCAATTTCCTTGGTCAGGGCATTGAGTTCCCGGACATATTCCACCGGATTGTCCCCGTCTTCTTTCAACTCATTGAATAATCCCCATAAGCAGATGGACGGATGGTTGTATTGCTGATAAATCATTTCTTTTAGTTGTTGTCGTCCGTTTTCTTTGAAGCTTTCCTGATCGACAAACCCTTTGTCTCGGTAGCCTCCGGGCCCCACGAACGGGATCTCGCTCCAAACGATCATGCCGGCTTCATCCAGCAACTCATACATGTATTCTGCTTGCGGATAATGTGAAAGTCTGACGGCATTCGCGCCAACTTCCTTCATGAGTGCCACATCTTCTTCATGATGCATGAAAGAAAGGGCATTTCCGATTTCAGGGCGGTCCTGATGCCTGGTCACACCTTTTAACGGGATGTATTCGCCATTTAATGAAAATCCTTTATCGGGATCAATATGGAAGTAACGCAGGCCTAATTTGCTTTTTCCGGAATCCAGTAATTGTTTATTATGTGTTAGTTCAATGTCTACATCGTACATGAAAGGGTCTTTTCTACCATTCCATAATCGAGGGTTTTCAATGCTGAAAGGGATTTTTATGTTTCCTTTTCCGTTTTGGTTTATTTTGGTGCTTTTTGACGTTGTGAGAATCTTATCCTGGTCTCTTAAGATATTTAACTCAACATCAACATTCTTCCCCGGTTCTCCCGATAACATGATGCTGGCTTCGACTTCGGCATTCTCTTCGGAAACTTCTTTTTGTGTCAGATAGATGCCGGATGATCCGTAGTGGAGCGGGGATATGCAGGTTTGATTTTTTATTAGCAGGTCAACGTCTCTATAAATCCCTCCGTACATGTTAAAATCGCCAACCAAAGGCATGACATCGAGTTGGAGTGCATTGGTTACTCTTACTTGAATTTCGTTTTTTTCTCCGACGGTCACATGATCCGTAATCTCAAAAGTAAATGCTGTGTAACCACCCCGGTGTTCGCCAATGTGTTTGCCGTTGATAAAAACATTGGCCACTGTGTTGACTCCGTGAAATTTTAAAAAGAGTCTGTTGTTTTCCAGCGAATCGGGCACAAAGAGGTCCCTTTCGTAATTACCCATTCCACGATAATAATCAATATTGCCGCCCAGGGCGTCCCGGGTGTTCCAGGTATGCGGAAGGGAGATCTCATCATAAACATTCTTTTGTACTTCATAGCCTGGCGTATATCGCCAGTTATTGTTCAGATTAATTACGTCGCTTCCATGCACAAAAGTGAAAAGCGACAATGATGCTAAAATAAGAGCGGATAGACGTTTCATGATGTAATATTTTTATTAGAAATGTGGGTTTTAATGGCCGTTTCATCTTTTAAAA
>JBNJDH010000394.1:0-3496 GCA_051744695.1 Bacteroidota bacterium
TTTGGAACACCGGGGATGATTCCATACAGAATAAACAATAAAATCACTGCAGAAATCACAAGGGCCTTAATGGTGTTGTTCCGGTTCACCTCAAATTTTTTGAAGTAATAAACCATCACGATAGCCGGAATGGCCAACAGGTTAAGAAGGTGTACACCTATTGAAAGTCCCATAAGGTACGCAATGAGGATCAACCACCGGTTGGAATGGGGTTCATGGGCAACGTTTTCCCATTTTAGAATGGCCCAAAACACCATGGCTGTGAAAAGACTGGACATTCCGTAAACCTCTCCTTCAACAGCAGAAAACCAGAAAGTATCCGTGAAGGTATAAGCCAGGGCACCAACAAGTCCACTTCCCAAAACGGCCCAATAGCGCCACGATTCGGGACTCTTATAATTATCCACAAATATCTTTCGTGCAAGGTGGGTAATGGTCCAGAACAAGAACGCAATGGTAAATGCACTGGCCATCGCTGACATTGAGTTGATCATCATAGCCACTTGCGAGGAATCCGGTGCAAACAGGGAGAAGAAACGCCCCATGAGCATGAAGAAAGGGGCCCCCGGCGGGTGTCCCACTAACAACTTGTACGAAGAAGAAATAAACTCTCCGCAATCCCAAAAACTGGTGGTAGGTTCAATGGTCAACAAATAAACCAGGCCCGAAATGATAAATGTGAGCCAGCCTAATCCCAGATTAAATTTCTTGTATTGTTTCATTTTTTACTTGGTTTTCTTATCTAACCTTATTTCTCAAAACAGGATCAAATCATTGTCCCCAAAGAGGAATACAAATCTTTACGAGCCCCGGGGTTGCCCTTTTTCCCGGAAATCAACCGGGTTATTTCAAGCCTTCAACCACACCGGCCTTTAGCAGGCAAATCCAGAAAATCAGATTAATTCCGTAACATCCTAAGCTTTATGCTCAGGATTGCCAAAAATACATATAATGTTGGAAAATACACGACCTGATGCCATATAACATCAATCGAACCACAAAATCCTGTTCTTCCAACAGTTCTCATTCAAAATTCACACAAAGTCTGCAACTCAACCTCTGTCTCCAGCAACACATCCTGCAACTGAAGTTCAGCGGCAAGCTCCCTTATTTCCCTGAATCGTTCACAATATTCATTTCGGACACCAGTGGCATCAAAGCCCGAATAAACAAAAAAATAGACATTCTGCAAATTGGCATAAGCAATATTGCGTACCAGGCCGGAGGCTTTTTCTTTTTTTCCACTTTGCATTAGCAACCGCGCCATATCGATCATCGCATCCTGGTCGGCATGCGGTGAATAGGGCCAGGATGCCAAAGAGGTGGTCAAAACGGAGGCTGCCTCCTGCTTTTTACCAGCACCCTGCAATCTGCGGGCCAACGTCAGGGAAGCATTACGATAACCGGCGAGGGTCAGCGCCTGCCGGCAGCTATGGTCCCACCATGATTTTTTTTCACGCCCGATGGATAAGCTGTCGCGAAATATTTGGTGCTCTGCCAACAAATGTTCTTTCTTTTCTCTTTCCTGTAAAGACTCCTCAAATTTCAGGACCAGACCGTGCGAAACAAGGTGATTATCTAACCCCTTCAACTCTTCCGTTTTCACGTTCCGGGTAAAACAGACAGGCCTTTCCTGACCATTGGTGGATATAATATCAAACAATGCCAGATCGCCGGAATTTAGATATCGATCCGTGATCTCCCATTTTTTTTCTTCACCATTGGGAAGGGGCAATTCCCAAACAGGATGCAAAGTGGTCCCAAAAATTCCGCCCCCTCCTTTCTGCTCTTCCTGATGATCTTCCGGCAAACGGGCCAGCACTTCAGCCCCGGGCATGGATGAAGAACTGATTTTCGAGACTTCAAAAAAATCGTTTCGATGTGCCCGGTAAAATCCGGTTTCCAGCGTCATTTGGAGCCCCCGGGTCCCCGGCACAGCCTGTTGAACCTGGTCAATGTACCAGGGCGTATTAAGCAACCCGAGATTCACAATCCGCACATCGGGACGGATGTTCTCCACCTGGCGGGCATACCAAAGAGGATAGGTGTCGTTGTCGCCATAGGTGAAGAGAATGGCACCGGGCGGACAACTCCTCAACTGGGAAACAGCAAGATCACGGGCCAGGTAACGGTCTGAGCGGTCATGGTCGTTGAGATTCACGGAAAACAAAAGTCCCGGCCCTGCCATAAACAACAGAACGGAACTTAAAATCCCCGTCAGGAGAGACTCTCCATAATAGAAAACTTTTTTCAAAAGAGCAAAAATTCCCATGCCGGCAAACATGGCCACACCCATAAAAGAGGCCAGGTAAACATAGTCGCGCTCCCGGGGCTCAAAGGGAGGTTGGTTAAGGTATAACACAACGGCAGGCCCGGTCATCAGCACAAAGAGGGCCAGTATCAACAGAATCCTTCGGCGGCCGGGGCCATGGCGCAACAGATAAAACAGCCCGGTCAAGACCAGCAAAAGAGGAATGGCAAAATAATAATTGGCAGCCGGTGTATACCGGTCTATGGCAGTGGGATGTTCACGACTTCCCAGAAAAATACGATCAAGATAGTCAATGCCGGTGGCCCAGTTGCCCGACATCATGTCGCCATGTCCCTGCTCATCGTTCTGCCTTCCGGCAAAGTTCCACAACAGATAACGAAGGTACTGATGCCCCATCTGATAACGGAGAAGAAAATCAAACTGATTCGAAAGAGTGGGTTTCCCGGCAGCGGGATCAAAATCTGTCCACCTCTCATACCCCAGGGGATGCGGGGACCGGTTGCTATACATCCTGGGAAACCATACCCGCTCCTCTTGTTCGAAAACTGGCGACGAACCCGAAACAAAACGTTCGTAGGCCTGTTTTTTTGGGTTAAAATAAAACCCGTAAGTTTCTTCCCAATCCACCGGATCAGCCCAGGCGTGAGTACCATACAGCAGAGGGCGATCTCCATACTGTTTCCGGTTGATATAATCATTGAGCGAAAACACGTCATCAGGTGCATTCATATTCACAGGGGGATTGGCTGCTGCACGCACCGGGACAAGGGTATAAGAGAACCACCCCATGAAGATGAGTGCCGATATCAAAATTGCAAAACGCAATCGGCGGTACTTTTGCTTAAAAAAGGCCAGCACTCCAATATGAATGCCAACCAAAACAAGCACCCAGGCAAACAATCCGGAATGCCGGGGCAAACCCAATGAATTGACCATCCATAACTCCAGTTTTTCAGCAGGCCACAAACCATTCATGACCAAACCCCAAAATAAAAGCCCCAGCAATAAAATGCCACCGACCAAAGCAGGTAAGGTGACAGCAAGCCTGTGGCCATAACGCCTCCACCCGTATAAAAGGACGAAAACCGGAACAAGAAGAAGATTCAGCAGATGCACACCAATGGAGAGCCCAAGAAGGTAAACCCCCAAAAAAAACCATTGGGGCTGGTTCTCTTTTTGAATATACCACTTCAGAAAAACCCAGAAAGTGAGGGATGAAAAAAA
>JBNJDH010000395.1:0-3493 GCA_051744695.1 Bacteroidota bacterium
GTATTCGAAAATGTCTATTTCCGTTCCATAAGTCGCAGGATCGCCTACTTTGCTTACTTCTGGTGATTGGAGCCAGAAGGCCACATGGGGGCCGATTTCTTTATTCATGCGGGCTCGGCATTCAAAATAGCCATATTTGCTTTCGAATTTTCCCTGCGTACCCAATTGTCCGATAAAATAATTGCCATCTTCGTCTTGGAGTACTTTAATTAATAGGTTTCCCTCTCCATCGGTTTCGATGGTTTTTCTTGAAACTTTTGCATAATGACGTGTTGTGCCTTCGGCCCGGTAATTCCATTTTGACTCATCTATTTGTTTCTCATCAAATTCATCCTCCCATATTAGTTGGTAATCTTCAAGAATATGGTCAGGGGTATTTTCGGTTTTGGCAATTTCTTGTTCGTTTTCTTCATCTTGGTTGGTAGTTTTCTGAATATCCTCTTTTTCTCCACATTGGATAAATATGAAGTTGGAAAATAGGATCGTTATGAAACACAAATGATTTTTTTGCACAACATTAAGTTTTTATGGTTTTCAAATGCTCTTTACCGGTTTCTATATTTCATCCTTTGATGACAGTTTTTTGTAGCGCATTAGGGCTTCGATGAAATAATAATCGGCATAAGTCAGCGGAACATCGACCTCCGAATCATGTGGTTTGGACCCTACGCTGTGTTTCAATATGAAGTTGCCGTTAGATCCCGGTTTGGCCAGATATTCTTCTGATGCCAGGGTCCTGATTTGTTGTTCGGCGACCTCCAGGAATTCTTCTCCGATTTTATCATTGACGAAAGTGCTCAGTTCAATGAGTGCCGGGGCCATGATGGCTGCTGCCGAGGCATCTCTTGGTGTATTGGGAATTTCCGGGGCCTGGAAATCCCAATAAGGGATTTTGTCCTGAGGCATATTGGGATGGTCGATCAGCATGTCAGCAATATTGATGGCTTTGGAGAGATATCTCTCATGGCCTGTTTCGCGGTACATCATGGTATATCCATAAAGTCCCCAGGACTGCCCCCGGGCCCAGATGGAAGAATCCGCTGCCCCTTGATGAGTGCCTTTGAAATGGGGCTTCCCGGTTATGGTATCGTAAGAAACCACATGATAGCTGCTGTGATCATCACGGAAATGGTGCTTTAAAGTTTTATCGGCGTGGGAAACCGCAATGTTTCGAAAGGTAGAATCACCTGTATACTGGTAAGCCCACATTAACAATTCGAGGTTCATCATGTTGTCGATAATGACGGGATATTGCCATACGTCTGCATTAAAGTCCCATGACCTGATCAGCCCTACATCTGGATTATAACGTGTCGATAAAGATTCGCTTCCCTTGACAAGGACATCTTCATTGCTTTCATCTCCAGTTATCCTCAATCCATTGCCAAAACTGCAATACAGCATAAATCCCACATCATGATTGTTTGTGGTGTGTTTTTCTCTTTCGATTCTTGATGTGTATTCTTCAGCATATTTCTTCAGCTGTTCATCTTCTGTATATTCATAGAGATACCAAAGGGTTCCCGGGAAAAAACCGCTGGTCCACCATCTTGAATCTGATGTCATGAGTTCTCCGGATTCTTTATCAATGGTGCGGGGTAATAAGCTGTCTTTTTCCATGAGTTGTTCGGCCATGGCTCTGGCTTGTTGGTCAGCGACATCCATGCTTTGCTTTATCACTTTATCCATGGGGATATCGGAGCCTTTTTTTTCCTGTTGACATGCTATAGCTGAAGCAAAGATTATCAGAAGAATTGGGAAAAGTATATTTTTCATTTTTGGAAGTTTTAAAAAAGGGTTATCAATTTTTTTTACATGTTTTACAGGTAGTTGTTAAATTATAGCATTGTCCGGCTTCTCTGGCATAATTCACCCTTGTTTGACGGGAAAATTCATTGGCGGTTTCTGAATGTACTAATAAGTAATACAACTCATGAAATTATTAGTCTATCGTTAGATGATTATACTTTTCATTAATGTGTAATCTCTATTCTTTTGAGGAAAAGATCGGATCTGCTATTATAACAGGTTTTGTTAATAACAAAATCATTACACTTATGTCTTTATGATTCATCAACCACGTCTATTCATAAGGTATCAGATTTGAAAGAATTTTCTTTTGGTACCATGGGTCATTGCTATGTTTTAGCCAATAAGCCATTTCTTTGAGCAGTTTTTTAACCTCAGGATTGTCCCAATCGACAGGAAGATTATTCAGCTGATAGGGGTCTTCCTCATCATTGAAAAACTTAGTTGCTTTTAATTTATGGTTTTTGTCAATTTCCAGTTCCAGTGAGTAATGATGAGTTTTAATGCCACGTGCTGCTGGGAAGTAGGAAATTACCTTTCCGTTTTCATTGGTGTCCCCGTTTACGTTTCTGATATAAAGTCCCGAAACAGGACGATTTTCTTTCTTTCCGGTTTTGATATTTTCAGAATAATCAATTCCATGGATATTTTCCGGAATTTGGTCTTTAAGGTCCATCATACTCAGGATGGTTGGCACAATGTCCGGGGTACTCATCAGCAAATCATCCATTCGTGGGTTTTTTAATCCAGGCCAGCGAATCAAAAACGGAACATCCATGGATTCTGTATAAATAGAATTCTTGGGATCCTGAACTCCCTGACTGCACATTGTTTCTCCATGATCTGAGGTGAAAACCACTATCGTATTTTCATATTCTCCAATGTCTTTTAAATGCTGAACGATGCGTCCAAACGCCCGATCTATTCCTGTTACATGAGCAAAATAATAAGGTGCCTTGGCGGTTTTGTCCATGCTGTGGTCAACATTCGGACGATGTAAAAGCTCTTTTATTGGGGTGTTTTTATAGATGTTGTAATCCTTTTCAAGAACGTCATCCAAGGAGCTGTATGGATGGTGCGGGGGATTCATGGAAACAAAAAGTGCAATTGGTTTGTCGGGGTCTCTTTCTCCGTTCTTATTGTTAAGATATTCAATTGCTTTTTTAGCCTCGTGTTTTGGAGAATACGTCTTAGGGTCGAACCGATTGCCGTTTGTGTTATAGTAATGGGGGTCCTTATGAACATCCCATGTGTTATAGGCATACCAGTAATCGATGCCATGTCTTCGTTCCGGCGGGGTATAGGTGTCCCACGCAGGTGTTCTCGGATCTACGTAATGTCCTGGATTTTCAGGATCATTAGGCGTCGGTATAATACATTCTTGTATTTGAATTTTTGAGCAAAAGTTTTGCAAGAGCAGTGTCAAAAAGGATTACTTCAATTTTACCATCAATATCTAATTTTTTCCATTTATTCAAAAAATCTATTGATTCCTGAGTATAAATGAATAATAAATCTATAGGAGTGTCTTTACTTTTTTTCCAGAACATGATTTATCCATTGTTTCATTTAGTCCCAAAAATGAAGATTATACAAATAAAAAGCGTGGGACTGTAGCTTGGTTTGAATGGTCAAAAAAAGCTAACGCAATTATTTTTTTGTTGTCATATATGATAACCACTAT
>JBNJDH010000396.1:0-3484 GCA_051744695.1 Bacteroidota bacterium
TGGTCATCGTTAAAAGCGTATTCTCAATTGCAGAATTTGAAGCCGATTCTGATATTTCCCTGCAAAAAGATGAGGCCATTGATTTTGTAAAAAGCTATGTATTCGGAAATGTCAACTATCCTTCCTCTGCCATTGAAAAATACACTTCTTTGAGCAACGGGGCTGTGTCATTTTTTTTAGATCTCAAGGAGGGGACAGAACTGATTAAAAAAAACCGTCCCCTGGAAGCGTTGGAAAAATGGGATGCGTGCTTAAAACATCCGGAGTTTAATAACTTTTCTGCAGAAACTTTTTTTATTATCGGAACATCCCTGGGCGAGCGGGATGGTTTTACCAGCTATGTATTGTTGCAAAAAGCGCTGGAAATTTCACGTTCCCGGGAAAACGGAAGTAAATCGCTTGAGTACAGTTGCTTGAATGCCATCGTCCATCTTGTTGTTTCGCAGGTAGAGGATGACGGAGAGTTGCAGGAGCTGGATGTTAAGGCACAACAATACAGTCATGAAGCCCATCATCTTTTAGCGGAATCTGCGGCTCAAATAACCGAAAGTGATGCTTCATCAAGTGTCTATCGAATTGCTGCTGAATCTTTGTTTTGGTTGGGGAAAGATTCGTTGGCCGATGTTTACATTAAACGATTAACCGAACAAAGGCAGTTTTACAATCACCCTGAGTTGACTGATGCCTATGCCGAGATGCTCTATGGGGTGAAGGGCTATATCCTTGGCCAAATGGAAGATTCAGAGGAGCATCTAAAAATGGCGATTGATGAGATTGGAGAATCTACCTCCTATTTAAATTATGACCTGGAATTGCCGTATGCCTATCTTGGGGCTGTTTATATAAAACAAAAACGATATCTAAAGGCCATTGATTATATGGAGCGGTCCGTAAAAACCCTTCAGGATGAGCATTATTCTTCTGTTGAAGAACCACTTAAGTTAATTCCGCCCGAACAAATGAATGGTAAAAACAGTACTTATAACCTTATTTTGTGTTATTTAAGATTGCAGTACTTTAATAAGATGGCCGTTTTAAACGATGCTTCATCCGTTGAGTTGGAGAAGGTTCTGAAATTAACACAATATACCAATCGACTTATCAAATCATGGTTTCAGAAAGCCGCTGATGAAGAAACTCTTTTACGAGCCACCAAATTAATTAAGAAAAGTAACAGCAATGCCATTGACTTACTTTGGGATTATCAGGATCAATTTGATGATGTCGTCGACCGGGTTTATGTTTTAGAGACTGAAGCGAGTGCGTTTTATCTCAACTATTTGATGGAACTCAGGAAGTATAAAGAAAAAAGTGAGACCATTGATAGAATAAGTGACTTAACCCTGGAGTTGACCAATGCCGGGCAAAAAAATGAGTACCTGAAAACTGAAAATGTTCGTAAACGCCTCACTTTGCTGAAATGCAAAGCAGAGCTTTGGGATCAAAAGTCTGATGAGCTCAGGCAATTGGGCTATAATAATGTTACACCAGTGATTGTTGACAGCGATAAGGCTGTTGTGAAGTATTTTATGTCTTTCAACGATTTATATGTTACTTATTACACTGCCAACTCTAGCGGGTGGAAAAGACTTGAGAAAATAAACTACCACGAAAAAATAAAACACTTTAAGCGGGCAATAAAGAGCCAGTCCATTACCTCAAACGACCTTCAGGGGTTTTACGATTTGTTGATCAAGCCCGTTGAGCAAGAGCTGGAAGGAGTTCAGCGGTTAACCATTTTGCCGGATGAAAAACTGGAGGGTATTCCTTTTGAGCTGTTAAAAAACGAAGAAGGCCAGTTTTTGATAAATCAATATGCCATCAAATATTCCTATTCTTCAAAGTTTACAAAAAAACCATTACCACGGCCCAATAATTTTCTTGCGCTGGCTCCCGGATTCACAGAGGGAAATGATTATCCATCCCAAGGTCTTACGCGGGATGTAATTGAAGATTATTCCTTCATTAGAAGAAGCGCGGAGAGAAGTGTTTCACTGGAACCAATCCCTTATTCCACGGATGAAGTTCAGGAAATCGGACAGCTTTTTAGCGAAAAGTCCCTAAACAACCATGTTTATACAGATAAAAAGGCGACAAAAGAAAACTTAGTCAAACATCTTTCCAATACAGGCATTGTTCATATTGCCACCCATGGCATCAGCCGGGATAAGTATAACAGAGGGTTGTTTTTTGCCAAAAACGACCGTGATAATGGGTTTCTTAGCCTTCAGAAATTATACAATTTTGAAATAAAGGCAGACCTGGTGGTTCTTTCGGCCTGTAAATCGGGAACCGGAAAAGTGTTTGAAGGTGAAGGGGTGCTGGCCCTTCCCCGAGGTTTCATATATGCCGGGGCATCCAATGTGATTGGCAGTTTGTGGAAAGTGCACGATCAGAAAACAAAGGCACTGATGATTGCCTTTTACAAACATCTTCTGGAGAAAAAGGTTACTTATGCAGAAGCATTACGCCGAGCCAAATTGGATTGCATTGAAAAAGGCTTTTTGCCTATTGATTGGGCCGGATTTGTGTTGATTGGTAATTAGTGTCTGTCTATATAGTCGGGAAAATTTTTCAGCAGACCCTTCATCTATGTTACACAAAAGAGCAAAGAGATAAAACAGGCCTCTTTAGACAGCCTGGCTATCGGAGGATTTCATCTTTTGTGAGTCTTATATTAAATGTTTTACCGGTTGTTTCTGGCCATGGCATCTTCTATTACATCGGTAATGACTTCTTTCATCGTTTTTCCCAGGGCTTCTACCTGTTGGGGGATGAAGCTTGTGGGGGTCATGCCCGGTGTGGTATTGACTTCAAGCAGGAAGATCTTTTCTTTGGTGATGATGTAATCCATTCGGGCAATGCCTTTGCAATTGAGGATATCATAAATGAGCGATGTGATTTTCTGAATTTTTTCGGTCAGTTCGTCTGAAATTCGTGCCGGGGTGATTTCATCGGCTTTCTCGGCATTGTACTTGGCCTCATAATCGAAAAATTCATTTTTGCTTATCACTTCGGTCAGCGGCATCACCACATCCTGATCCAGGGTTTTATAGATTCCGCAGGTTACCTCTGTGCCCTCCATAAAGCTTTCGACCAATGCTTCGTCACTCTCTTTAAAAGCATTTTCAATGGCCGTTTCCAGTTCTTCCGTGGCTTTGACCTTGGTAATGCCGAAACTCGATCCGCCGGCGTTGGGTTTCACAAAGCAGGGAATGCCGGCTTTTTCCTGTATGTCTTCAACATTGTACGATCGTCCTTTTCTCAGAAGTAATGAGTCTGCCACGGCAACCCCGAAACTTTTCAGATAGGTGTTGCATGTGAATTTGTCAAATGTCAGGGATGACGGAAGTACGTCACAAGTCGTATGGGGAATGTCCAGCATGTTGAGGTAACCCTGGAGCAGGCCGTCTTCGCCCGGCGTTCCGTGAATGGTGATGTACAGGCAGTCGAAAGCGGTTTTTTCCCCGTTCATGTCAAAGGT
>JBNJDH010000397.1:0-3481 GCA_051744695.1 Bacteroidota bacterium
TTAACCGGCTCCCAATAACGAAGGTCACCATGACCGGCAAGGCGGTATTCCACCCCCCAGATGTCTTTTTTCCATCCCTGTTTGTAATCAATATTTGAGGGCCCCACGTAGGTAGGTTCAACAAAGCGAAAATCGACATCCAGGTATTCGAGCATTTCGTCTTTTCCGGAAAAGCCGAGACGTGAAATCATCTTCTCCGTAAATTCGGGGACAGCCCAATAGAAAATCGGGACCCGGTCCGGTTCCTCATGATCCAAAGCTTTGTAAACACGTTCCTTGTGGTCCATAAACAAATGTTTATTTTTTTTTGGACAATCACGTTAATCCAACGGCTTCATTATATATTGATAAGAATACTCCGAATCCGTCAGACGATACTGATCATGAGGGGTGGCCCCCCAACTGTTGTCGCCTCCTAAGCCCATTTGTTTGAAATCAATATCCACTGCTGTCAGGTCACGGGGTTTTACATCCACGGTATGACGCTGGGAATCCGGATCCGTCAACATCTTGCCTTTCTCATTAAAAGGAGACTCAAAATCCTCCAAAAGGTTATGATGGGCAGAAACTTCAAGAAGTCCCTCTCCCTGAAACATAAGCCCGGCACCGGCTTCATTGGTGATTTTCATCCAGCGCACATCGGTTTTATTTCCATTTTCCTGGGGTCTGAGATAGGGCTGATATTGTTGAGCTACAGAGCCGGCATACACATCAACAAACGCACTTGTATTCCGGTCCTGGTAGGATTCGTGTGGGCCACGGCCGTACCATGCCATCTGGTCAAATTCGCGGGGCATAATAAGTGTCATGCCCATTCGGGGTAATTCGGGCAATTCATTGTCTGTTTTCCGGAAAGAATGCTGGACCCGTATTTCTCCGTCATTGTTGACTTGATAAACCACTTGGGTGGTAGCAATATGCTCGTCAGTACTGTCGCGCAGATGATAAGTGAACGATACGCCCTTTTCCGGCCCCTGAAGGGTAATGTCATATTCATCTAAAGTACGGTTTTTAGCTGTATTGCGCCAAATACCCATTTCTGCAGGCATTCCGAAACCGAAATCATTGTCGATGGGCGCCCGCCAATAATCGGGATCGGGACCTTTTTGAATCAAATCTTTTCCATTATAGGAATAACCGGTCATGGCACCACGGGTCAAGTCAAACTCAACGTGGAAGGTATCGCCGGAAAAAGCAATAAGAGAGTCTTCAACCTCGTGATCAATTTGGACATTTTTCCGGCTTTTATCAGACAGATCCGTCCTTTCTGAAAAAGGCAAACGGAACTGCTCACTTGCCAGGGTGGTCCCTGCCGGGAGTATTCCTTTATCATTTTTGAGCCGGGCGTAAACATTCAGAAAATATTCTGTGCCGGGCCGGGGATCAAAATCCATATTGGCTGAATACTCTTCATTTTCTCCGGGTTCCAAACTCACGTTGCTGAAATTTCCCGAAGCAACTGTATCTCCCTGGGCCTTGATTTCCCATTCAAAGTCGTAAACATCTGAGTTCAGGAAAGAATATTGATTGTCTATCAAGATAGATCCTTGCGATAAGTTCTGAGGATGGAATTTAATATGTTGATAGACCTTTTTCACTTCATTGAGTTCGGGCTGTATGCCGCGGTCGGGATCCACTAAGCCATTCAGGCAGAAGTTCCCGTCGGACGGCACGGTGTCGGGGCCAAAATCCCCGCCATAGGCCCAGAATTCTTCACCTTCTTCATTTTCAGTCAGCAGGCCCTGGTCAACCCAGTCCCAGATAAAGCCTCCCTGCATGATGTCGTGGTTTTCAATGGCATCCCAATAGTCCTGAAGGTTCCCGACGCTGTTGCCCATTGCATGTGCATATTCGCATTGGATGAGTGGTTTATTCCCGCCCTGACTGGCATAATGTTCCATTTGGCTGATGGTGGCATACATAGGTGCAAATATATCGGTATTGCGGCCGCCATGTGCTTGCTCATACTGAACGGGCCGGGTTTGATCTTCTCCTTTCAGATAATCATAGGTAGCGTTGAAATTGACCCCGTCCCCTGCTTCATTGCCCAGGGACCAGATGATCACCGAAGGCTGGTTTTTGTCCCGCTCATGCATATTCCGGGTCCTGTACAGATGCGCTTCTTTCCAGGCTGTATCTTTGGCCAGGGATTCTTCGTCATAACCCATTCCATGAGATTCAATATTGGCCTCATCGATCACATACAGTCCATGGCGGTTACAAAGTTCATAAAACCGGGAAGGCTGAGGATAATGGGAAGTACGTACTGCATTGATATTGTGACTTTTCATGAGTTCAATGTCCTTCAGCATGGTTTCTTCATCCACCACATGGCCGGTTTCGGGGTGATGTTCATGCAAATTGACCCCTTTCAGGTAAACATGCCGGCCATTGACCATCAGTGTTCCATTTTTGATCTCAATACGACGGAAACCCACATCCTGGGAAATCACCTCCAGCACATCACCGCTTTCATTCTTCAAGGCCATTTCCAGTCTGTATAAATGTGGCGTTTCAGCGGTCCAGGTTTTAACCGAGGGCAGTTCAAAATTCCATCGCACAGTATTTTCCACCACGGCATCAATAAAACTTTCCACTTTTTCCTGGCCATCATACAAGCTTGCTTCCAGGACAGTGGGATTGTCGATTGAGACATTCTCAATCTGCATCTTTAAAGAAAAAACCCCATCCTTGTAATCTTCGGATAATCCGGCATTCACATCAAAATCCCGGATGTGCTGAGGATTTCTGGCCATCAGAAATACATCCCGTGTGATGCCCCCAAGTCGCCAAAAATCCTGATCTTCGAGATAGCTGCCGTCACTCCATTTAAATACTTCCACGGCCAGGGTGTTTTCTCCCGGTTTCAGATATTCGGTTATGTCGAACTCAGCAGGTGTTTTGCTATCCTGGCTGTAACCCACTTTTTCTTCATTGACCCACACATACATGGCTGAGCTGACGGCTCCGAAATGAAGGAAAACTTCCTTGTTTTCCCAGTCCTCAGGAATGGTAAAAGTACGCTTGTAAGAACCTACAGGATTGTAATGGTCCTGTATTTCGGGCGGTGTTTTGGCATGGGGATATACTACATTGGTATAGATTGGATAATCAAATCCCTCCATTTCCCAATTTGAGGGTACCTGAATGGTTTTCCAGTCCCTTGCATCAAAATCGTCCTTAAAAAAATAATAAGGTCGTTCATCAGGATTCTTTGCAAGATGAAATTTCCATTCACCATTAAGAGATTGTACCAGTGAAGAGGCGGTTTTGTCATCGGCATCAATTGCTTCGCGACTTGCGAACGGAACAAACCACGAGCGTGGAGTTTCTTTATTGATCTGGTTGACGGAAGGATTTTCCCAGTCGGGGGTGGATTTTTCCTCGTAGGGCACATCTTTATAATCTTTCAGGTCATTGCAACCTGTAAACAAAAATCCTGCTGCCAAAATGATAATCAAATGCTTCATGACGGTTTGGT
>JBNJDH010000398.1:0-3463 GCA_051744695.1 Bacteroidota bacterium
ATGAAAGAACGGGTGATTATTGTCAACGGCGTATCCAAAGGTTTTGCCATGACTGGCTGGCGCATCGGATACATTGCGGCACCTGAATGGATCGCTTCCGCCTGCAGTCGCCTGCAGGGACAATATACTTCAGGGGCTTGCAGCATTTCTCAGAAAGCAGCCCTCGCCGCCGTTGACGGGCCCATGAAGGACACTCAGTATATGGTGGAAGCGTTCAGAAGAAGAAGGGCCCTGGTGGTGAAACTTGCCGATGAAATCCCCGGGTTGAAGCACAACAATCCGGCCGGTGCTTTTTATCTTTTCCCTAATGTCAGTAATTATTTTGGTAAGGCTTACAAGGGAAAAACGATTGTCAATGCCCGCGATTTAAGCTTTTACCTGCTCGAAGAAGCAAATGTAGCCACTGTCACGGGTACAGCCTTCGGTAATGACAATTGCCTGCGTTTTTCGTATGCAACTAGTGATGAGTTGCTGACAGAAGCCATGAAAAGAATCAAAGAAGCCTTGGCCCGGCTGGGTTAATCCTTTTTTGCGAAGACCCGTCATATTTCATCGCCGTTGTTTTTGAAATGCAACTTTCGTATCGTAATTTTAAAGATTCATACGAAGTTCTGAATTTTGAATAGGAATTTTTTTCTGATCTCGGGATTAACTTTTTCTTTATAGTAGATTGTGCAAAATTAGGAGAAAATTAACGATAGTAGGGGATCAGAGAACCAAACCATTTTTTTCATGGGCAAAGAAGCACTTCCTGTTGTTAACAACAACGGCAATATAATAGAAATCACAGACGGACTGGTACGTCAATACGAGCATATCATTCTCCGGGATGTGGATCTTTCCGTAAAACCGGGAGAATTCGTTTACCTGATCGGGAAGGTCGGGAGTGGTAAATCCAGTCTTTTGAAGACCTTTTACGGGGACCTCCCGTTTAAGGAAGGATATGGATTTGCAGCAGGATACAAGCTCAAACAGCTCAGGAACCGGGATCTTCCTTACCTGAGACGCCGTATGGGAATTGTTTTTCAGGATTTCCAACTGCTTACCGACCGGAATGTCTATGAAAACCTGACCTTTGTTCTGAAAGCCACAGGATGGAAAAATCAAACCGAGATGGACCACCGGGTAAGGGATGTACTCTCTAAAGTCGATATGGTCCATAAAGGTTATAAAATGACGCATCAACTCTCGGGCGGTGAACAGCAGCGGGTGGGAATAGCCCGGGCCTTGCTCAATAAACCCGATTTGATCCTGGCCGATGAGCCCACCGGAAATCTCGATCCCGATACTTCTGATGATCTCCTTGAACTTCTTCATTCCATCTGCGAAGAGGGGAAAACGGTGGTTATGGCCACACACAATTATGTGCTGATCAAAAAATTTCCCGGCCGGACCCTTCGTTGCGAAAATACCAGACTGACCGAATCGGCCCCTGAGGAGATCGATTTTGACCAGTTGATTGAGTAAAATTCTGCAATGGATGAAAAATCCATCGATATGAATTTGAATAAGTATCAAAATCTGCGTTACTTTGCAGATAATTAATCAATGACCGTCTATAAAAGTCGGCAATAAAATTTAATAGTCATGTGTTTGTTTAGATAGTGCCAGTTGCAAGGCTTGCGAAGACGCCAAAAGCGCAGTTTACTCACGTAAATGAGTATTTTGGCGGCAAGGGCGTAACGAAGCAAATGGTGCTTTATAGACAAACACTAATTAGTAAAATAAAAAGAGAATTAAGAATGGAAATTGCAAAAAACAAGTTTGTATCGCTTTCATATCAATTGCGTCTCAATGGGGCCGAAGGTGATTTAATAGAAGAAACCGGTGAGAGCAATCCCTTACAATTTGTGTTTGGTACCGGTAAGATGATCCAGATGTTTGAAAACAAGCTGGAAGGTCTGAAACAAGGTGATAACTTCGACTTTGAACTGAAAAAAGATGAGGCTTATGGCGATGTCAATGAAAATGCCATTGTAGATCTGCCAAAAAATATATTTGAAGTAAACGGTGAAATTGACGAGTCATTGCTTACCATTGGCAATATGGTGCCTATGCAGGACGCCAATGGCAACCGCCTCAACGGTATTGTTCTGGAAGTGAAAGATGACACCGTGAAAATGGACTTCAATCACCCGCTTGCTGGTGATGACCTTCACTTTGCTGGTCAGGTTCTGGAAGTTCGTGATGCTACCGAGCAGGAGCTTGTCGAAGCCGTTGGTGAGGATTGCAGCTCCGGTGACTGTGGCGAAGGTGGATGCGAAAATTGCTAACATTGATTTGACATACAAATTAGAAAAGGTGTTTCGCGAAATGCGGGACACCTTTTTTTTGCTCATTTGTAAGTGAACATCTATTTTTACAAATTCATCAGTATAAATTTATTCTAAGTTATTGGTCTGATGGAACTCGCATGATTGAAGTTTATACATGTTCTTTTGTGACAAACCTTGTCATGCTCGTTTCATTCGTATAAAATTGATTTTTTAAGGTCGAATGGAACCTGCCTGACGTTTTTTGTAAAGGGATATATCTCTTTTAAAAGAATATCTCCTGAAAAACAAGAATTGGTTCTTTACAATCCGGCAGTCAGGCTCGCATGATCGGGTCTTATACATATTCTTTTCCCGAATGGTCGGGACAAGTTGTGACAATCTTTGTCATGCTCGTTTCATCAGCAATCGGGATTTAAAACCAAACACCATGGCAGGAAATACTTTTGGAAGATTATTTAAACTGACTTCGTTTGGCGAATCGCACGGACGAGGCATCGGCGGTATCATTGAGGGCGTACCTCCGGGATTGGAACTCGATGTGGAGTTTATTCAGAAAGAACTTTCGAGAAGGCGCCCGGGGCAATCGGCCATCAGCAGTCCGAGAGACGAAAAGGACCAGGTGGAATTTTTATCAGGTGTTTTGGATGGCAAAGCCACTGGTACACCCCTGGCTTTCGCGATATGGAACAAAGATCAGCGATCGGGAGATTACAACGAGCTTAAAGATGTTTATCGGCCCTCACATGCAGATTATACTTATGAAGCCAAGTATGGCATTCGCGATCACCGGGGTGGCGGCCGTTCATCGGCCCGTGAAACCATTGCCCGCGTGGTGGCGGGGGCCATTGCCAAAATGATGCTGAAGGAAGCAGGAGTGGAGATTACCGGCTTTGTTTCTCAGGTGGGGGATGTCGCTCTGGAAAATATTCCCGATGATCTTTCTTATACGGAATCTACACCGGTTCGTTGTCCCGATCCCGAAACCGCCGACCGGATGATCCATTTAATTGATGAGACCCGACAGGACCATGATTCCGTAGGCGGGGTGGTCAGTTGCGTGGTCAGAAATGCTCCTGCCGGGTTGGGCGATCCTGTCTTTGATAAACTGCACGCAAGCCTTGGGCAGGCCATGCTTTCCATCAATGCCGTCAAAGGGTTTGAATATGGAATGGGCTTTCAGGCGGCCG
>JBNJDH010000399.1:0-3458 GCA_051744695.1 Bacteroidota bacterium
GAAGATGCGTCCATTTATATCAATGGTACGAAAGTCACCGAATTTGAAGGATATACAACCGATTATCAGCTTAAAGCAATGGGAAGAAATGGGAAGGGAACGCTTGATCCCAACAGCAAAAACACCATTGCTGTTCATTGTCACCAGACGGAGGGGGGACAGTATATAGACGTCGGAATTACGCTGGTTAGTTTCGGCAGTCCCCTGCCTGCATCGGAACGGTCCATTTATGATGATGAGGGGCGGGAGACTTTTGTGCCTTATCCCAATCCTGCGTCGGATTATATCCATGTAACTGCAGATTCCGAAAGGCCTGTTTCTGTATCTGTTACCAACCTCTCCGGTGTGGAGATGCTGGCCAGGGACGAGGTCAATAAAAAAGTAAATATCGGATCCCTGCCTTCGGGTATTTATCTGATGAAAGTTGAAAGTGGAGATGAGACTTTTACGTACAGGTTTTTGAAAAAGTAATTAACCGGCATTAGAAATATTAAATAACCCATTGATGTTACAAAACAAAATAAAAGCAACCATTGCCACACTTATTCTGATGATGCCCCTTCTTTCTTGTGAAAAGGAAGAGAGCCCAAAAGAAAAGCCTGACGAGGAGGAAGTCATGGAAGTGGACTGGTCCGCAGCAGCTGACAGCGCCACTGACGGACTTATTGACCAGTATTGGAATGCAGGCGAATCCTACT
Source organism: Bacteroidota bacterium (assembly GCA_051744695.1). Lineage (GTDB taxonomy): Bacteria > Bacteroidota > Bacteroidia > Bacteroidales > Marinilabiliaceae > Marinilabilia. The sequence continues at coordinate 699 of JBNJDH010000399.1, forward strand.
TTAATTATACCAACCGGAGTAATGAAGATTTTCATTACTGGCCGCAGGCCCATGCTCTGGATGTGGTTTTGGATGCTTACGTCCGTACTGACGATGATCATTATCTTCAATACATAAATCAGTGGTATGAGGGGGTGAATAGCCAAAACGGGAACACCTTTCTCAATGATTTTTACGACGACATGGAGTGGAATGCCCTGGCCATGCTGAGAGCCTGGCAAATGACGGACGACTCTGGTTTTAAAGAGGCTGCATTAACGCTCTGGGAAGATATACTGACCGGATGGAATGAACATGCAGAAGGTGGAATCATGTGGCGGAAGGGAGCCCCTTACGGGAAAAATGCCTGTTCCAACGGACCTGCGGCCATTCTGGGCGCAAGATTATATCAATCGTTCGATGATGAAGAGTATCTCGATTGGGCTTTAAAAATTTACTCCTGGGAGAAAAATTTGTTATTTGATGATTCTTCAGGTGCAATTTGGGACAGCGTGACGGAAGAAAACGGAACATTGAATTTCAATAAAGACTGGATATTTACCTACAACCAGGGCACCTTTGTCGGGGCTTCAATTGAGCTTTACGAAATTACAGGAAAAGAAGTTTACCTGGAAGATGCGGTCAAAGCGGCCGATTATACTCTCCGGTTTTTGGTGGATCCGGACACCCGGCTTTTGAAGAGTGAGGGGGATGGAGATGGCGGTTTGTTTAAAGGCATTTTTATCAGATATTTTACACAGTTGATTTTGCATCCTGATCTTTCAGAAGATGACCGGGAAAAATATGTTGGATTTTTGGAGCGAAATGCCGTAACCCTCTGGACAAAAGGCATGAATAAGGATGAGATCCTTTTCGGGGCGGATTGGAAGAGAAAACCAGCTTATTCAGTCGATCTGACCACCCAGCTGAGTGGTGTGATGCTGATGGAGGCTGCTGCTTTACTTGAACAGGAGGGGATTTTGGAATAAAATATTTTTAATATAAAACTTAATTCTTATCAACCATGAGAACACTTTTTAGCGGGAAGATTTTATGCCTTGTTTTTCTTATGTTTTTGGCCGGTGGTGCCTCTGCAAAGGAGCTTACACTATCGTCTCCAGGCGGAAATACGGAAGTGCAGATTGATGTTTCCGACAGGATCTATTATTCCGTTTTGCAGGATGATCAACTGTTGCTGGACCGTTGCCACCTTCAATTGGCGCTCGAAAATGAGCTTTTGGGAGCAACTCCTGTCTTGCAGGGTTCAGAGACCGGAACGGTCAGAGATAAACTCTATCCGGAGGTTCCCCTGAAAAATGCCGAGATCATGGATCATTACAACTGGCTGCGGCTCGATTTTCAAAAAGATTATTCGGTTGAATTCCGGGCTTATGACGAGGGTATTGCCTACCGGTTTGTGACGGATAAACAAGGTGAGATCGATGTCATGCATGAAGATTTTTCTATCCGGTTTGCAGAACCCTATCAGGCTCATCTTCAACAAACCCCTTCCTTTAGAACGGCTTATGAGCATCCTTATACGCATATGGAAACCGCATCTTTTGGTCCCGATGATAAGATGAGTACGCTTCCTGTTTTAATTGAAACAGACAATGGTCACAACATCCTGATCTCCGAATCGGATCTTTACGATTATCCGGCTATGTTTCTGAAAGGGACGGCCACCAATGGCATGCAATCGACCTTTCCCCGCTGTCCTGTCGAATTTGGCGAAGACGGCGATCGCAGTGTCAAAATCGAAAAACGGGCGCCTTATATTGCACGGACAGATGGCAGCCGGAATTTCCCGTGGCGTTATTTTCTTATTACCAATGACGATGCCGGCATCATTCAGAATGAAATGACCTACAAACTGGCATCTGAGGGGGATACGAAAACCTCTGAATGGTTGAAGCCCGGGCAGGTGAGCTGGGAATGGTGGAATGGTGCATCTCCTTACGGTCCGGATGTGGATTTTGAAACGGGTTGCAATACCGAGACTTACAAATATTATATAGATTTTGCCAGTGAGTTTGGAATCCCTTATATCATCATGGATGAAGGCTGGGCCGAAAGCACCCTTGATCCGTTCACACCCAATCCTGATGTGGACCTGTTTGAACTTATCCGATACGGCAAAGAAAATGATGTGGGGGTTGTTTTGTGGCTGACCTGGTTAGCTGTTGAAGAGCATTTCGATGTTTTTGAGAAATTTCAGGAGTGGGGCGTTGCAGGTGTAAAAATCGACTTTATGAACCGGAGTGATCAGTGGATGGTGAATTACTACGAGCGTGTGGCCCGTGAAGCGGCCAAACATGAGTTGTTCGTCAATTTTCACGGCTCTTTCAAGCCGGCAGGACTGGCACGTGCTTTTCCCAATGTGCTAACTTATGAAGGTGTCCTGGGGTTGGAGCAAATGGGTCGGGCAGTTCCCGATAACAGCATTTTCCTTCCTTTTATGCGAAATGCTGTGGGAGCTATGGATTATACCCCCGGGGCCATGATCAGTATGCAACCCGAGGTGTATTGCAGCCGGCGTCCCAATTCGGCGGGAGTAGGCACACGTGCTTACCAGATGGCTTTGTTTGTGGTTTTTGAGAGTGGCCTCCAGATGCTGGCCGATAATCCCACCAATTATTACCGTGAGCGGGAATGTACTGAATTTATGACAAGTGTTCCGGTCACCTGGGACGAAACCAGAGTCCTGGCTGCCGAAGTGGGAGAATACCTGATCGTAGCCAAACGAAAAAACAACAAATGGTTCATCGGTGGAATGACTAA
>JBNJDH010000400.1:0-3442 GCA_051744695.1 Bacteroidota bacterium
AATTGCCCATGGCATTTCCCAAAGTATTTTTAAAATCCGGCAAAGAACAAAGCATCCATCGATATCATCCCTGGGTATTTTCAGGAGCCATACATTCCACCTCTGATGAAATTACCGAAGGAGAGGTGGTAGAAGTATATAACCAAAAAGATGAATTCTTAGCCATGGGGCATGCCCAGACAGGTTCCATAGCCGTAAGACTGTTTGCTTTCAGCCGGGTCAATCCCGACAAAGCATTCTGGACACAAAGGATCCTCAATGCCCTCCATCTGAGAAAACTGTCCGGGTTCACCGACAATCCGGAAACAAATGCCTGGCGACTCATTTTTGGCGAGAGCGACGGAATGCCCGGACTCATTGTGGACATATACAATCAAACCGCGGTGATGCAGCTACATACGGTTGGCATGTACCTGATTCGTGACATCATCAGCGAAGCCCTTCAACAATTGCCTGATCTGAACCTGAAAGCCCTTTACAATAAATCGGAAGGGGCCATGCCTTTTAAGGCCGATGTAACACCCGAAAACGGGTTTGTTTGGGGAAAAACTTCCGACCGGACAGCCATGGAAAACGGCCTCACATTTCAGGTCGATTTTGAAAAAGGACAAAAAACCGGTTATTTCATTGATCAGCGTAAAAACAGGGCTCTGCTCGAGAAATTTTGCAAAGGCAAAAAAGTTCTGAATCTTTTCTGCTACACCGGTGGTTTTTCTTTATATGCCATGCGTGGAGGGGCTTCACTTGTTCATTCCGTCGACAGTTCCGACAGGGCTATTGAAATTACCCGTCAGAATGTAGCATTAAACTTTCCGGATGACACAAGGCATGAGGCCTATCCCGAAGATGCATTCAAATTCCTGAACAAGGACCAGGAACAATACGACGTGATGATCCTGGACCCCCCGGCGTTTGCAAAACACGTAAACGTGGTGCCAAATGCCCTGCAGGGATACCGGAAGCTCAATGCCAAAGCCATAGAAAAGATCAAGCCCGGAGGCGTGATATTTACTTTTTCCTGCTCCCAGGTGATCAACCGCGAAACCTTCAGGAAAGCTGTCTTTACAGCCGCATCAAAATCCGGGCGCAACGTACGCATTCTGCATCATATGCAGCAACCCGAAGATCACCCGGTAAGCATTTATCATCCGGAGAGCGAATATTTAAAAGGACTGATCCTTTACATTGAATAATTAAAAAAGCACACAATTGAAATTTACAGAATTCGGATTTTCACCAGAGGTCTTGGAAGGGCTGGACGCCATGAGGTTTGAAGAAGCCACTCCCGTCCAAATAGAAACCATTCCCAAAATTATGGAAGGAAGGGACATGATCGGTTGTGCCCAAACCGGCACCGGCAAAACAGCCGCGTACCTCCTTCCGGTCCTAGATCGCCAGATCAGAGCAGGCCATGAAGGCCTCAACACGCTTGTGCTTGTGCCCACGCGGGAGCTCGCCATGCAAATCGACCAGCAAATGGAAGGTTTCGGGTACTTCCTGCCCATCACCTCTACTGCTGTGTACGGTGGAAACGATGCCGGACTCTGGAACAACCAGAAAAATGCACTGATTACCGGCGCTCATGTCATTATAGCGACTCCGGGACGACTCATTCAGCATCTGAGTATGGGCTACGTGAAAATGGACACCCTGAAACACCTAATCCTTGATGAGGCCGACCGAATGCTGGACATGGGGTTTTATGAAGACATCATGCAGATCGTCTCTCACCTTCCCCAAAAAAGGCAAACATTGATGTTTTCGGCCACTATGCCCGAAAAGATCAGAAAACTGGCGCGGGAACTTCTCACAAATCCGGAAGAAGTCAATATCGCCATGTCGAAACCAGCCGAAGGCATTTTGCAGGGCGCTTATGTTCTTTATGAAACCCAAAAAATTCCTTTGGTGAACAGTCTGCTCAAAGGAAAAGACCTGAATAGCATCCTGATCTTTTCTTCCACCAAACAAAAGGTGAAAGACATCCACATATCCCTCAGAAAAAACGGCTTCAATGCACAGGCCATTCACTCCGACCTGAGCCAGAATGAACGTACTGAGGTTATGCGTCAGTTTAAAAACCGCAACACGCAGATTTTGGTGGCTACAGACATCGTGGCGCGGGGAATTGACGTGGAGGGCATTGACCTTGTCATCAACTTTGATGTACCCAATGATGCCGAGGACTATGTTCACCGCGTGGGCAGAACAGCCAGGGCATCTTCAAGTGGCATTGCCCTGACGTTTATTACCGAAAAAGATCAGCAGGACTTCCAAGATATTGAAAAGCTCATTGAAAGCGACATCATCAAGATGAAACTGCCGGAAGAGATCGGTGAAGGGCCGCAATACAACCCCGGCAAAAAACACGGAAACAAAGACAGAAAAAAAGGGGGGAAACCCAAACACCATTACAAGAAAAAACGGAAATAAAATCACCGGAGCTCCATGCAGACCATTCCCAATCTCATCGCTGAAAAGACAAGTCTCGCGGTCAAAAATGTTCAAAACACGATAGAACTTTTGCAGGAAGGCGCTACAATCCCTTTCATCAGCCGTTACCGAAAAGAACGCACAGGGAGCCTTGATGAAGTGGCCGTCACTTCCATCAAGGAGGCATACGACAAATTTCTGGAGATCGAAAAACGGAAAACCACGATCATCAAGACCATCGAAGAGCAGGGGAATCTCACCGGTGAGCTTAAAGAAAAGATCGACAATTGTTATGATGCCATAGAGCTGGAGGACATTTACCTCCCCTTCAAACCTAAACGCAAAACACGGGCTTCAAAGGCCAAAGCGGCCGGACTGGAGCCGCTTGCTGAAACCCTGATGAAACAATTCGAGCGGGACCCGGAAGGCAAAGCGGCATCTTTCATCAATGAGGATGTCCCCGACACAGAATCAGCCCTGCAGGGTGCCCGGGACATTATTGCAGAATGGATCAACGAGGACCCCAAAGCCCGGGACATTGTCAGGAAAGCATTCTACCACAAGTCAACCATCTCTTCCAGGGTCATAAAAGGAAAAGAAGAAGAGGGGGTGAAATTCCGGGATTATTTTGACTGGAGCGAACCCCTGAAACGTTGTCCTTCGCACCGCTTCCTGGCCATGCAGCGCGGCGAAAAAGAAGAGATCCTCAAAATCTCAGCCACGGTGGACAGCGATGAAATTCTTCCCCCCTTAAAAAAACGTTTCATCAAAGGCGCCACCTCATCATCTTCAGAAGTTGAAAATGCTGTTGAGGATGCCTACAAACGACTGCTTGCACCCTCCATCGAAAACGAGACCCTGACCCATTTCAAAGAAAAAGCTGATGAAGAAGCCATCCGTGTCTTCAGCGAAAACCTGAGGCAACTGCTTCTGGCCCCTCCCCTTGGCCAAAAACGAATATTGGCCATCGATCCTGGCTACCGCACCGGTTGTAAGGTGGTTTGCCTGAACG
>JBNJDH010000401.1:0-3435 GCA_051744695.1 Bacteroidota bacterium
CCATTAATCATTTCAGGGCCCGTTCCCAATAAAGGTGGCGATGAATTGTTTGTTGAATTGCGCCCCAAAGTGGAGAAACTTTTTGAAGCCCAGCGGGCACTGATCACCAAGATCCTTGCCGAGGCCAAACAAAAGCTCAAATCGGAAAATCAGGAAACACAGGATGAAGGGGCCGTGTTGTTGCTTCGTGCCTATAAAGGGCTGCCCAAAAACAAAGCACTTATTAAATTTTTGAGTGAGCCCGGGATAAAGGCCCGCATGTTGAAGACGGAAAACTTTTACATGCAGGAGAACAACAAGCACATGCACATTGTAACCGATCCACTCTACTTTGTCATCGATGAAAAAACCAACGCGGTTGAGATGACAGAGAAAGGCATCGATCTGGTTACAGGCGATTCGGATGATTCCAATTTCTTTATCTTACCCGATATCGGAACGGAAATGGCTGCCCTCGATAAAGATGAATCACTCAGCGAAGAGGAAAAGGTGGCCAAAAAGGATGAGATTTACCAGAATTATGCGGTGAAATCCGAGCGGGTCCATGCCATCAACCAGCTTTTAAAAGCTTATGCCATGTTCGAAAAGGACGGGGAATATGTGGTGATGGACAATAAAGTAAAAATTGTTGATGCCCAGACCGGCCGGATCATGGAAGGACGGCGATACTCTGATGGGTTGCATCAGGCCATTGAGGCTAAAGAGCGGGTGAAGGTTGAGTCAGCTACTCAGACCTATGCCACCATTACTTTGCAGAATTATTTCCGCATGTATAACAAACTTGCGGGGATGACCGGTACAGCCGAAACAGAAGCCGGGGAGTTCTGGGATATTTACAAACTGGATGTCGTGGTCATTCCAACCAATAAACCGGTGATAAGGAAGGACCATGATGACCTGGTATATAAAACAACTCGTGAAAAATACAATGCGGTTATTGAAGAGGTGGTTTCCCTTGTCAATGCCGGACGCCCGGTTCTTGTGGGTACCACAGCCGTGGATGTATCAGAATTGCTCAGCCGGATGCTTAAAATCCGGGGTATTAAGCATAATGTACTGAACGCCAAACTGCACCAGAAGGAATCCGAAATTATTGCAGATGCCGGTAAAAAAGGTGTTGTAACCATTGCCACCAACATGGCCGGGCGTGGTACCGACATTAAACTTACGCCTGAAGTAAGAGAAGCAGGTGGTTTAGCTATTGTGGGTACAGAACGTCATGAATCGAGACGGGTTGACCGTCAGTTGCGTGGACGGGCTGGTCGTCAGGGGGATCCCGGTTCCTCACAATTCTTTGTTTCACTTGAAGACAACCTTATGCGGTTGTTTGGATCCGACCGCATTGTGAAATATATGGACCGCATGGGTGTTCAGGACGGTGAAGTCATTCAGCACAAAATGATTTCCCGGAGCATTGAGCGGGCCCAGAAAAAAGTGGAAGAGAACAACTTTGGCATCCGGAAACGGTTGCTTGAGTATGACGATGTGATGAACTCCCAGCGGGAGGTGATCTACACCAAACGTCGGCACGCCCTGTACGGACACCGGATTCAGGTTGACATCTCCAACATGATGATGGATACTTGTGAAGCCATGATTGCTGAATACCAGCAAAATAATGATTATGAGGGCTTCCGGATGGATATGGTTCGTACCTTCTCTACCGATTCCCCTTTTACTCAGGAGGAATTTATGAAAGGGAAAGTGGAGGAACTGACCGAGAAGCTCCACAGGAAAGTTTGGGACAATTTTCAGCGACGAATGGAAACCATAGCCCGCCAGGCCTATCCTGTGATTAAAGATGTTTATGAAAATAAGGGGCAGGTTTATGAAAATATTGTGGTCCCCATTTCTGACGGCCAAAGGGTTTACCAGATCACAACCAATCTGCAAAAATCATATGAAACCGAAGGTTCCGATCTGGCCAAATCGTTCGCTAAAACCATGCTGTTGCTGACCATTGATGAGGCCTGGAAAGACCACTTGCGGGAACTTGATGATCTGAAACAGGCGGTTCAGAATGCCTCTTATGAGCAGAAAGATCCTTTGTTGATTTACAAGTTCGAATCGTTCAACTTGTTTAAAAATATGGTTGAAAGCAACAACCGCAAAGTTGTTTCTTCTCTGGCCAAAGCCCACATTCCTATTAAAGATTCCAGTGGAGTGAAAGAAGCGGATGAGCAGCGGCAAAGTCAGGATTTGGGACGGTTGAAAACGCGAAAAGATGAATTGCCCGGCTCAGGTGTTACGGGCGGAACGTCCGGTCAGGGTGGTGGTCAGGCAGATACTGCCACAAAGGAAAAGCAGAAGGCTGAACCCATCCGTTCCGAAAAGAAAGTCGGACGAAACGAGCCCTGCCCCTGCGGAAGTGGTAAGAAATATAAACATTGTCACGGTAAATAATTTTTCTATGGTTTTATTTGATGTTATTACCTGGAATCCCGATCCTGAAATATTTTCGCTCGGTCCGCTTTCGGTGCGGTATTACGGATTGTTTTTTGCATTGGGGTTCCTGCTGGGATATTATATCATTGAGCGGATGTTCCGACGTGAACAGATTCCTGAACAATGGCTCGATAAATTATTCATTTATGTGGTTGTAGCCACGGTTATAGGTGCCCGGCTGGGGCATGTCTTTTTCTACGGATGGGATTATTATTCCCAGAATCCGGGTGAGATCCTGGCCATATGGCAGGGCGGACTTGCCAGCCACGGTGGTGCCATTGGCATTTTGGTGGCCATTTATTTCTATTCCAAAAAGGTGACCAAAAAGTCGCCCCTCTGGATTTTGGACCGGTTGGTTGTAGCAGTTGCACTTGCAGCGGTATTTATCCGGCTGGGTAATCTGATGAATTCAGAAATTGTAGGGCAGGTAACCAATGTTTCATGGGCGTTTTGGTTCCAGCGCATCGATCCTGACCAGCAGGTGCTCAGGCATCCCACTCAGATCTATGAAGCCCTGGCTTATCTTGTGGTGTTCGTGGTTTTAATGTATATGTACTGGAAAGCTGAAGCCGGCAAACGTCAGGGACTTTTATTCGGGGTTTTTCTCATCGGTATTTTTGCTTCACGTTTCTTTATTGAATTTGTGAAAGCCAACCAGGAAGCTTTTGAAGAGTCTATGGCATTGAACATGGGACAAATTCTCAGCATTCCCTTTGTTTTGGGAGGAATTTACTTTGTGTGGAAGGCGATGGCTCAAAAAAAGCTAAACTAAGTTCTTGAAATAGAAATGGAGCACACCACGCTGTTTTACATCATTATAGCCATTCTTCTAATCGATGCGGTCTGGGGATGGATTCTGGAAGAACTGAATCGTCGAAGCTGGACCGAATATGTGCCGGAGAGGCTCTCAGATGTGTATCCTCAGGAGAAATTCGAGAAACAGAAACAATACCGGAAAGTCAACTATCGCTTCGGAAAGATATCTTCCAC
>JBNJDH010000402.1:0-3427 GCA_051744695.1 Bacteroidota bacterium
TGCCAAAGGGACTTCCCTGCCTGTTATAGACCCTTCCACCCAGCATGTGTCTGAAACCAATGTGCCCGACAAAAGTGGCTTTGCTGAAGCAATTGAGGTGGCTGAAAACAGCGATGTGGTCATGGTGGCCATGGGAGAGAAATTCCATTGGTCAGGCGAAGCTGCCAGTCGCACCGATATTACGCTACCAGGCAATCAGCGCGAATTGCTGAAGGAACTGAAAAAGACCGGCAAACCCATTGTATTGGTATTGTTTAACGGTCGTCCGCTGGACCTTTCCTGGGAAGATGAAAACGTAGATGCCATCGTGGAAGCCTGGTATCCCGGAACCATGGCAGGTCATGGTGTAGCCGACGTGCTTTCGGGCGATTACAATCCCTCGGCCAAACTGGTGATGACTTTCCCGAGAAATGTGGGGCAGGTTCCCATTTTCTACAACCATGAAAATACCGGCCGTCCTTTTGATGCAGAAGAACCGGCTGATTACCGGTCATCTTATATTGATAGCCCCAATTCGCCACTCTATCCATTCGGCTATGGGTTAAGCTATACATCCTTTGAATATTCCGATGCGAAAATCAGTTCCGAAAAGATGGAACGCGGAGAAACCCTCACCGCATCGGTTGATGTGACCAATACCGGAGACATGGATGGGGAAGAGGTGGTGCAATTGTATATCCACGATAAAGTGGGGTCGGTTGTCCGCCCTGTAAAAGAGTTGAAAGGATTTGAAAAAATAAAACTCGAAAAAGGCGAGACCAAAACGGTTGAGTTTACCATTGATGAAGAGATGCTGAAGATGTACAACATCAACATGGAACAAGTGGCCGAGCCTGGTGAATTTGAAGCCTGGATTGCGGCCAGTTCGGCAGATGAGTCCAATCACCTGGAGTTTTCATTGGTTGAGTAAATTTACTTGGGTTATTTAAGATTATTAATTGCTACGCAATTATTTCTCTTGTCCACGAATTACACGAATTTTACGAATTAAAAGCTGCATTGCAGCTTTTAAAGACGGCGAAGCCGTCTAACGCCACACAGTATGTGTGGTTAAAATTCGTGGAATTCGCTTAATTCGTGGACCCTAAACAAAAAATGGCGTAAGCCATTTTTCTTATGAAGCATTCAAATTTTTGAGAAATCATTTAATTTCCAGGTACGCATTATTGTGATGCCCCATTCATCTAAAATTTCAGTTATGAAACAATTTAGAAACATCCTTGCCGTGGTGATTTTGTCGTTAACCGCGACAACCCATGCCCAGGAAGTCATCCCGGAAACCTACATCAATCCCCTGGATATCGACTATACCTACATGGTCTACAATTCAGCAAAAAATCAGTCTTACCGTTCTGGTGCCGATCCGGCGGTGGTTGAGTTTCGCGGGGAGTACTATATGTTTGTGACCCGTTCATTTGGGTATTGGCATTCCACGGATCTCGTGAACTGGGAGTTTATCAGGCCTGAAAAATGGTTCTTTGAAGGCTCCAATGCGCCTACGGCTTTCAATTACAAAGACTCTGTGATTTATTTTGCCGGTGACCCGGCCGGTTACGGGAGCATTCTATATACTGATGATCCCAAAAGCGGAAAATGGGAGCCTACGGCATCTATCACCTACAATGTGCAGGATTCGGAACTCTTTATTGATGATGACGGGAAGGCTTATCTCTACTGGGGCTCTTCCAACGTGCATCCCATCCGGGTCAAAATGCTGGACAGGGATGATCGTTTCCTGGAAACCGGTGAGAAAAAGGATCTGATCAACCTGGATGAAGAAAAACACGGATGGGAGCGGTTTGGCCAGAACAATTACCATCCGGAATTAAAGGATGGCTATATCGAGGGCGCTTCCATGACCAAACACAACGGGAAATACTATCTGCAATATGCCGCACCGGGGACACAATTCAATGTTTACGGCGATGGCGCTTATGTGGGCGATTCTCCGCTGGGCCCTTTTGAGTATATGAAAAACAATCCCATGAGCTTTAAGCCCGGTGGTTTTACCAACGGGGCGGGGCATGGCATGACCATGCAACAAACCAATGGTCAGTACTGGCATTTTGCCACCATGGCATTGGCTTCCAACTCTCATTGGGAACGCCGGCTTTGCATGTTCCCCACTTATTTTGATGAGGAGGGCCTGATGTATTCGAATACGCATTATGGCGATTATCCCCGTTATGCCCCCGACCATCCTACCAAAGCCGGACAGCATACCGGATGGATGTTGTTGTCTTACAAAGGAAAGACCACGGTTTCTTCATCGAAAGAGCAGGTCAGGAAAAGCACTTCTACCGACGGGGAGTTTGACATCAAGGAAATGCCTTCGGAAAAAAATGATGAAGGTGAAATCACTTCAGAAGTTTTGACCGATGAAAGTCCCAAATCCTTCTGGGTAGCCGAAGCCAATGATGATGAGCAATGGGTGGAAATTGAAATGCTTTCGCCCGGCAAAGTGTACGCGTTTCAGGTGAATTTTCACGATCATAATACGGGCATCTACACCCGTGTCGATACTTTACGGCACCGTTTTACAATCGAAGTTTCGGAAGATGGGGAGAACTGGGAAACGGTGGTCGACCGAAGCGACAGTTACAAGGATGCTCCCAATGCCTACATTGCTCTCAAACAGCCGGTACGGGCCAAATATGTCCGTTACAACAATGTGAAAGTGCCCGGAAAAAACCTCGGCTTGTCAGAAATCAGAGTATTTGGAAAAGGCTATGGAAAAAAACCAGCTAAAGTGCAGGATTTTAAGGTAAACCGCCAGGAAGACCGGAGAAATGCTTCTTTTTCGTGGGACCCGGTAGAAGACGCCCAGGGCTACAACATCCGCTGGGGGGTGGCGCCCGACAAACTATACCAATCATGGCTCGTTTATGATGTCAATGAGCATCTCATGCGTAATCTGGACCGCGACACAGAATATTTTTTCTCTATCGAGGCGTTTAATGAAAACGGGATTTCTGAGAAAACAGAGGTCATAAAGGTTGAATAAGTTTTTGTCTGTCAGTAATGAAATTTAAATATGGGACTGAATAAATACATAAGAGGAACAACCCTGTTAGGTTGTTCAGCTATTCTGGGGGTGATGAACGCCTGCCAGGAAAAATCCCCGGATCCTGAAAAGCCCAACATCCTTTTCATTATGTCTGATGACCATGCCGAGCAGGCCATCAGTGCTTATGATCATCCCCTTTCGGAACTGGCACCCACCCCCAATATTGACCGGTTAGCTGACGAAGGCGCTCTTTTCACACACAACTATGTCGGCAATTCCATTTGTGGCCCAAGTCGGGCCACAATTATGACCGGTCTGCACAGCCATGAGCACGGATATATGCAAAACGAGTCCCGCGGTTTTGACGGCTCTCAGCAAACCCTGCCCAAAATCTTGCGAAACAACGGGTACCAGACTGCT
>JBNJDH010000403.1:0-3408 GCA_051744695.1 Bacteroidota bacterium
ACAAGGGGGAGATAATGGGGTGCAGCAATCCTCACCCGCATGGTCAGATATGGGCCCAGCAATCCATGCCCGGAGAACCGGCAAAGGAGCAGGAAACTCAGAAAGCCTACTTTGAAAAACACGGACGCACTTTGCTGGAAGATTATTTACAGGAGGAGTTAAAATCAGGCGAACGTATTTTGGTCGAGAATCCACACTTCGTGGCTTTGGTCCCTTTTTGGGCCATCTGGCCTTACGAAGCCATGATCATAAGCAAAAGAGTCGTATCGGATTTGACTGCCCTGTCGGACGAGGAAAAAACATTCATGGCCGATTGTTATAAAAAGCTGACGGTCATGTATGACAATCTGTTTGAAACCTCATTTCCCTATTCTGCAGGTATTCATCAGGCTCCCACAGATGGTGAAACCCACCCCGAGTGGCATCTGCATATGCATTTTTATCCGCCTTTGCTACGTTCGGCTACTGTGAAGAAATTCATGGTGGGTTATGAAATGATGGCCGACCCCCAAAGAGATTTAACTGCGGAACAGGCTGCAGACAGACTCCGAAGCCTTCCCGAAACGCATTACAAAAATGCCTGATTGATTAAAAACAAAATATTTGAACCAAAAACTTGATGATTATGGCAAAAATTGAATCGCTGCTCCAGGCTCTGAACAATGGAGAAAATGACCAGTTCAGAAGGCTATACGGGGCAGATCAGTCTGTTTTACAAGAACAGGCCAAACGTTACGAAAGTCTGATGAGTGATTTTCAATCAACTTTCGGATCTGATGATGTTGATTTGTTTTCGGCACCCGGACGTACAGAGATCGGAGGAAATCACACGGATCATAACCACGGACGTGTGCTGGCGGGTGCTGTCAATCTCGACAATATTGCCGTAGCCGGGAAAAATGGCACCAACGTCATCCGGATCAAATCGGCCGGGTATCCCGAATTCCAGGTTGATCTTTCCGATCTTCATCAGAAAGAAGAAGAAAAATACACTTCGGCCGCGCTTGTCCGGGGAATTGTGGCCAAGATGAAAGAGAATGGTTATGATGCCGGTGGTTTTGATGCCTGTGTAGAAGGTCGTGTGCCAAAAGGTTCCGGACTGAGTTCATCAGCCTCCTTTGAGGTTTTGGTGGGCGCGATCATCAACAACCTCTTTAATGATGGGAAAATGAATCCTGTAGAAAACGCCATCATAGGTCAGTGGTCTGAAAACAATTACTTTGGCAAACCATGCGGGTTGATGGACCAGACCGCCTGCTCGGTCGGAGGACTCATCACCATTGATTTTAAAGATCCTTCCGATCCGGTGGTGAAAGCCATTGACTTTGATTTTGTTTCCACCGGTTATTCATTGGTTATTACTGATACCGGGGGAAATCATGCTGACCTGAACGACGACTATGCATCTTTACCTACCGATATGAAAGCTGTTGCCGGCGAACTGGGAAAAACTGTGTTGCGCGAGACCACTTTTGATGAAGTGCTTGAGGCTGCTCCCAAACTCCGGGAGGAAGTGGGTGACCGTGCTTTGTTACGGGCCTATCATTTCCATGGCGACAATCAACGGGTTGTCAACCAGGTGAATGCATTGGAGAGCAAAGATTTTGATGCTTTTCTGAAAATGGTTGTACAATCCGGTTATAGTTCATTTATGTACAACCAGAATATTTATCCGGCGCATAATCCTACCGAACAAGGGGTTTCACTGGCCCTGGCTCTGAGTGAAAAAGTGCTCGACGGTCGTGGTGCCTGGCGTGTTCATGGAGGCGGATTTGCCGGAACCATTCAGGCATTTGTGCCTTCCGATTTGGTTGAAGAATATGTGCAAACCCTCGAACATGTTTTCGGAAAAGGCCAATGTCATCCCCTTTTCATTCGCAATGAAGGGGCAATTATGCTTGATATTTAGACATTCTTAATATTAATTATTTAAAAATTAATTGTTATGGCCAAAAACAAATATTTATTTCCATTGATCATCATGGCGGCCTTGTTTTTCATGATAGGCTTTATGACGACCATGAACAATTCAATGATCGACTTTCTGAAAGAAGCCTTTCAGCTCGACAAACGACCCAATGGCGAAGTCCTTAAACAGCTTCCCAATAGCTTCTTTTTTGGCGCCTACGCACTTTCCATTCCGGTTGGACTTTTGATTCACCGCATTGGATACAAAAACGGGGTGATTTCCGGAATTGGTCTGGTGGCCTTAGGTATTTTTCTTTGTATTCCTTTGGTAGCCATTGGTTACATTCCTTTCCTTGGTGGTGTTGCCATTTTTGCCATT
Organism: Bacteroidota bacterium; assembly: GCA_051744695.1. Lineage (GTDB taxonomy): Bacteria > Bacteroidota > Bacteroidia > Bacteroidales > Marinilabiliaceae > Marinilabilia. Next base: position 2,288 of record JBNJDH010000403.1, read on the forward strand.
GGCATTGTATTCCTTCAGGTTGCTGCCAATCCATATGTAAATGCATTGGGACCAGCAGAGACTGCTGCCAGTCGTCTGACTTTTACCAATGCCATGAATTCCGTAGCTACCGTAATTGCTCCCATGTTTGTATCTATGCTGATTATTTCCGATGATGTGGACGCTACTCAAATGAGCCCGACGCAGGTTCAAAGCCCATTCCTCATAATCGGGGTGATCGCTGCTGTGATTTTTGTAATTATGTTCTTTCTGAAACTTCCCCACATCAGAGGTGACGAGCACGACGATTCCGAAAATCCCAAAGAATATAAATCCAGTGCATTTAAATACACGCACGTATGGTTGGGATCTCTGGCGATTTTCTTTTACATGGGGGTTGAAATTGGTATTCCCAGTTTCTTTGCCGATTACACCCGTGATCTGAATATTGAATTTTCTTCAGCTCAGCGTACCGATATGTTGAAATACTATTGGGGCGGCCTGATGGTTGGACGTCTTTTGGGAATATTTATCCTTCAGAAATTTACCGCGCGTCAGATCCTCACCCTTTGCTCTGTTGTCAGTATGGTATTGGTAGCTGCTTCTTTGAGTCTTGGTGAAACTGCGAGCACTACAGCAATGTGGCTGTTTTTGGGTACTGGTTTGTTTCACTCTATTATGTGGCCAACCATTTACAACCTGGCTCTTGAAGACCTTGGTCCGCTGGCCGGCGTGGCCTCCGGTGTGATTTCGACTTCTGTAATCGGTGCTGCTTTGCTGACTCCTTTGATGGGAGCTGTTCAGGCTGCTACAGGAAGCGTTATAATTGCCATTTCACTTCTCTTTATTTATTATTTGTATTTGATCTTCTTCTCAGTAAAGGGATCAAAGATCAGGTAATTAACGGAGTTTATTCATGCACTGTGCCACTCGATCGGGAGTGACACAGTGCTTTTGTTCAATATAAAAACTGGTTTGTTATGGCTAAAAATAAAGCTACAGACACGTTTACGCTGAAAAACAACAACAATGTTGAGATTACTTTTGCCGCTCACGGCGGACGGTTGTTGTCTGTTAAAGTCCCTTCTTCCTCAGGCGATGTCGCTGATGTGCTGATTGGGTATGATTCAGTAGATGAAGCC
>JBNJDH010000404.1:0-3392 GCA_051744695.1 Bacteroidota bacterium
ATCGTAACCGCTTCATTCTGGCAAAATGTGGAAGAAGACGGCCGTCATCTCACCGTGGCCGATACGGGCTGGGCCAAAGCCGTGTGGGGCAAACTGTACGGCCAAATGCTGGCCGGTTGCAGTGTGTTTGTCTACGACCACCAGAAATTCACTCCCGCAGATATGCTAAAGGTCCTCTCTGAATATAAAGTCACCTCCTTTTGCGCACCTCCGACCATCTTCCGTTTCCTGATCCGGGAAGACTTGTCGCAATACGACCTCTCCTCACTGAACTATTGCACTACCGCCGGAGAGGCCCTGAACCCCAAAGTTTTTGAAACATTTAAACAACACACCGGCATTCAGTTGATGGAAGGCTTCGGACAGACCGAAACCACCATCCAGCTGGCCACATTTCCCTGGATGGAGCCCAAACCCGGTTCCATGGGCATCCCCTCACCTCTTTATGACATCGACCTGATTAAACCTGACGGTGAAAAATGCGAGGACGGCGAACAAGGGGAAATTGTCATCCGGGTTGGCGAGCATCATCCGGTGGGCCTGTTCAGAGGGTATTACCGCGATGAAGAACGCACCAACGAAACCTGGAGAGATGGCATCTATTACACCGGCGACATTGCCTGGCGCGATGAAGACGGTTATTACTGGTTCGTGGGCCGGGTGGATGATGTCATTAAAAGTTCGGGGTACCGCATCGGGCCCTTTGAGGTGGAAAGCGCCCTTATGACCCATCCCGCCGTGGTGGAATGTGCCGTAACTGGGGCGCCCGACGAGATTCGCGGCCAGGTAGTGAAAGCCTCCGTCGTCCTGGCCAAAGATTATCAGGGAAGCGATGAACTGATAAAAGAGATCCAGGACCATGTGAAACAAACCACCGCCCCCTACAAATATCCGCGCATCATCGAATTTGTCAATGAGCTTCCCAAAACCATCAGCGGGAAGATCAGGCGTGTGGAGATCAGGGGGGATGAGTAACAGTTTGAAGTCACCGCTCGGCTCTGCCGCTTTGCTCGTCAAAGAGACTTCGATCAGCAAAGGGTCACAGACTTCGCCCGGCTGACGGTTAAAAAGAAGAAGGTCCAAAAAGGAATGTTGAAATGTTTGCTTTCAACGGGTCACTTTTGGGAAAACATCAACGCATGTGGTCATCATTTTTGACAACCCCGGGCACACCTGCAAAAGATTTTTCAGAAATCCCTACAGGACTGTGCAATCGTGCAAGATGATTTCAGGAACTCTGAAATGTCTGTGCAATCGTGCAATGAGATTTCAGAAATCCTGAAAAGCCCGTGCAGTCGTGCAAGATGATTTCAGAAATCCTGAAAGACCGATGCAGTCGTGCAATGAGATTTCAGAAATCCTGAAAAGCCCGTGCAGTCGTGCAAAATGATTTCAGAAACCCTGAAAGACCGATGCAGTCGTGCAATGAGATTTCAGGAATCCTGATAACTCAACGCACTCATGAAAGGGGTATTCAGAAACTCTGACGGATTGATGTAAATGTGGAATCCCAGTGAAAACATTTTTTCGACCTTTCTAAAATCCCTATTCCACCAGAATCAATCCCGGATTATTGCCCGTTATGCAACGGCCCCCATCGGGTGTCACAACAAAGGTGTTTTCAATACCCACTGTGCCAACGCCTTCAACGGCTTTTTTGGGTTCCACGGCAAAAACCATATTTTCCTCCAGCGGCTCTGTGAATTTGCGGGCCAAAACCGGCAATTCATCAACTGTCAGCCCAATGCCGTGGCCCAGGAATTTCACCTGCCGGTTGCCATAGCCCATAAAATTTTCCTGAAATTCGGCACTGAGGCCATCCATGATGGATTCATAAATATTCTCCGGGACACTGCCGGGTTTCAGCATCCCGGCCACCTGGTTTTGGATATCCACACACTGCTTGTGGATTTGAATAACCTCATCATCCAGGGGCTCGCCAAACATATAGGTCATGGTTTTGTCCGAATGATATCCGTTTACGCCCAATCCCATATCAACAAAGACCAAATCGCCCTTTTGAAGTTTTCTGTTGCGACTGCCCAGGCTGGGCACAGCCGCATTTAGTCCGCGATTGCCTCCGGGCCCGTTAAAATTGGTAGGATATAAAGAGCTTTCGCCAAATCCGAGTTGGGCCACCACCACCTCGGAATCGAACATTCCGAAGCGCGCTGTTCCCTGATGCCCCTCTTTTACCATCGTCTCATAGAGTTCGGCGGCCAGGTCGGCTTCGGACATGCCTTCTCTCAAAATCCCGGGCACCTTCTCCTCCAACACACGTTGGTGAATGGCGCCGGCCTGCTCCATGTAACCAATCTCGAGGGGGCTTTTCACCGCCCTGGTCATGGCCAGAGGAAAATCAAGCGGCCGATAATTCTCAAAGGGAAAATGTTTCCGAAACCGTTGGTACATGGCCAGCGGGACAAACTCGGTTTCCAGATAAACGGTGTCGGGAAGATTTGTATAAATTCCTGCAGCATCGCGAAAGCTGCCCATGGCCCTGACATCGGGAAATTCCGATTCATCAAGTGTCCTTTCGAAACTCCGGCGAACCCATAGAATGGTCTCCCCGCCCTTTTCAACAACAAGCATCCCCTCGGGCATGGAGCCCGTGAAATACAATAGGTTCAGTTTGCTGAATATAACGGCAAACGCCCATCCGGGCTGATGTTGATCCATGATTTGTTGAAAACGGTCCATGCGCCGTTTAAGTTCCGAGGCGGGTATTGTATTTTCCATAACTTTATTCAGGATTTTAATTTTTTACTTGTAATGTCCGTAAACGATTGATTGCAGCCGCAAGCTCAAAAGGGCGAAACTGGGCATAATTTCCGGCATTATTCCCTCCTATGCGGTTTAATCCATATAAGGAAACATCTTCCTTCACTTTATCAATAATTTCTTTAATCGTGTGATGGCCGTCCATATATTTTCGGGCGTAATAAATGGCATCAGCAATGGCTTCTGTTTGACTCGAATCCACGATCTGTTCAAGGGCAGCAAGGTCTATTGTCTGGGTTCCAAATTGAATGATGTGCCTGCCTCTCACTTTTATATTTTTTTGTTTTTTGCCTTTATCAGCACGAATGCTCTTGCCAACCGGATACCTGGGGGTGATTTCACCAAATGAGTCGCCTCCTTCTTTATTTCTGTTTTCATTTTTCATCCGGGCAATTTGGTGTGCTTCTTCAGTATAATCACGGGGCGTATAATTATCCAAACCAATCACATGATCGGCGTGCTCAAAATAATCGCCAGAGCCCCCCATCACTAAGATGGTTGACACATTAAACCCGGAATACAATTGGCGTATTTTATCAACAAAAGGGGTAATGGGTTCCTGATCTTTTGCAATTAATTGCTGCATTCGCTGATCGCGGATCATAAAATTC
>JBNJDH010000405.1:0-3377 GCA_051744695.1 Bacteroidota bacterium
AATTATTAGCACAAAGTTTCTCCTCCTGCCTTTTTCCTTCCTTAAGGCAGGAGGAGTACTCCGCCTTTGGTGGAGGGAGGTGGTTCTTTATCAAAACTGCTTGCGATTTTTTGGATTTTTTACCCCGGCCCCAGGGGGTGAAATCCGAAAAATCGTTGGGTGGTTGCGGTAATTGCTGACGGTGTCGCTGGGAGCGGTGCTGACGGTTTGCGATTAATGGTTCACCACCCCGTCTTCGTCCGCAGAAATTGTAGAAAGGATTTTAATTGTATCCGGACTTCAGCCACCTCCGTCTGATAAATCATTCCGGACAGGCCCGTCCGAACGAGTCATCCGGGCGGGTCCGTCTGATAAATCATGCCGGATGAACCCGTCCGACCGAGTCATCCGGGCGGGCATTTCCTCCGCCGGCTGGCGGAGGAAAGAAAGCGGACTTTTGGGTTTTTTGGAGGGGAAACTTCGTGCCGGGATAATCTGTCTAAATTCAAATTAACTTTTTAACTGCAAAAGGATGGCAACCTTTCCTGCTAATTTACTGTATCATTCTCTGCAAGCTGGAGGGCTTCCGGTTTGGTGGGAAGACCTTTAAAAATTTTCCAGGGTAGCTGGCTTTCGGGAAAAATAACTACCCAGGCAGTACAAAAAATAAGTTTGTAATCGGTTAAAAATGAGAGGTTTTTTTGATACCACAATTCCAGCTCGCCTTTGTATGGTGAAATGTGTTTTGCATAGAATTCTTGTGGTTCCATTTTTGTTTCTGAAAGTAATATTTCTTCGTCTCTTAATATGATGCAACTAATACCGGTTAAGCCTGGTTTAACGTTGTAAATATTTTCCTGTACATGTTTTGGGTATGGTGTGAAAGTTTTGTCAACCAGATTTACGGTTTTGAATAATTTTCATCCAACTCCCGTGGAATAAAGTACCCTTTAATACAGTTGGGATTTCTCACGGCTATCTGGATATGATTGTTTGATTTTTTGTTTCGCATTATGAGGTGTATTATTTTTCGGAAAAATTGCGAAATCTAAGGCGCGTTTGCAGTTGTTCTCCCAAAAGTAAACGCCGTTTCCCAACCAGTCGTAATCGTTTTTGCTCGGTTTTAATAGAACGCCTTTTTTCGCGACTACTGCATCGCGGACTGATTTATCACAGCCATGAAATCCGAGAATTAATCCAGCTCTTTTGGAGTACATGAGTTTGGTTTAAGTTTGCCGGTATAACAGGAATTTATTTTTTCCCGTTGGAAGAATATGCTTTAGTCAATTTCCCTGTTTTGGTATTTATTCCTGTTCGAATCAGAAAATCCTGGGCTTTTTCACGTGATGAAAGTATTTCACGACCATACGCTTTAAATTCGCGAAGGTATTGTTTATGTTCTTTCGTATTCATGTTTCATGAATTTTGTTTGAAGTTACAAAAATATTGATTCTTTTAAAATCCTATTTAAAATGAACTCTTATTCTGTCTTTAATCTGGTTGCCCAGAAAAATAAAAAATTCTTTTTCGTTTACATTTACAATGTTTATGAGCAAAGATATAAATTTATTTTTTCAATGTTTTTGGGACGCAAAGAGTTTACTTAAAAAGTCATACCGAGACTTTGAGCCATAGCTTGCTGCGGCGAAGCAACTGCGGAAACTAGCGCAGGTTTTTCCAGGCTATCCGCCCAGGACCTCTCTGTCCATTCCGCCCACATCCCTTATCCGTCGGTGGCCCCACCTTCACTACGTTGCGGTGGACAGGCGGACAGGCACCCCGAAACTCCGTAATCGGGATTAGTATTTCAATTCTGTTGGATTAAATACCGATTGCGCCGTAGGCATCCTTATTGGACAAATCTCCACGAGTGGGTTATTTTATTAACCACCTCCATCCGGCCTACCAGGTGGCCCTGGCCGGATGACCCCCTCCCTGGAAAGGAGAGGAAATTCGGAGACGGGATTTACATCTTAATTTCAAATTTACTTTTTGCTATCGATTTCCCGGATTTTTTACCCCAGCCCCAGGGGGTGAAATCCGAAAAATCGTTGGGGGGATTGGGGAGTTACGTCTTTTACCACCCCGGCTTCGTCCACAGCACCTGTATAATGGATTTTATTTTTTACAGGACTTCAGCCACCCCCGTCCGACCGAGTCATCCGGGCGGGTCCGTCTGATAAATCATGCCGGATAAACCTCCTTTATACAACATTCCGTTTCATGGTTTAATTCGACCCCTTTGTCACCCGCCCACAGGCCTTACCCCGACATTTTCCCCTAAAAGGGAAAAAAGCGGTATAAATGGTGTTTATTTTGAACCGCTTGGCGGGTTTGGGAGGTATTTCAATCCTGTTGGTTTACACACCGATTGCGCCGAAGCCGCATAGCGATTCCTACGGAACCATACCTATGTGACATATCGGAGCGAGCGGGGAATAAAATCGCGTAGCAGCGGTGATCTATTTGTAATAATCAATCAAATGACCGGAAACATGATTGTTAGTTATGTATCTAATCAGGTACCTGTTATCATTTTTAACAAAGAATATGTACCATGTGGTTTGTTTATTTGGCTGGTATGTAATATAATACATGTTTTTACCATAAATGTTGAAATATGCAGGAGCTTTTTTATGTGGACTGGTCTGGATGTTTTTATTTATAAAATCAACCAATTTGTCTATATAGTCAATTGCTGAATCTATAAAGCCAAAATAACCCTTCTTATATAGTATAAATATAAGCTGGTCAAGATAATCGACTACGGGTGGGTGAAATGCTATTTTTATTTCTTTTCCCATTTCCTAATCCGGAAATGCATTTCTTTTTTGAACTGTTCAGGTGACAGGCTATCTGCCCATTCGTTCTCAAATTGAAGGTCATTGTTTATATTCAGTTTCTTCAAAAAGGGTTCAATTTCTTTACCATGCTTTTTGAGGTCAATTCGAACATATCGTTTAACTCCTCTGTTATCTTTTTCAAATTCTATTCCGGTTACCTGTGCCATAATTATCATTTTATGCGAATTTACAAATAATATTTAAAACTATATCCGGAAGGAATACTAAACAATAAACCAGCACCAGATAAAAACCATCGAAGTTGCTTAATAACAGAGGAGAGAAAAAGCGGAATGTGAGATTTTATGGGGGAAACAAAGCGGAATATTTGGTTTATTTTGGTGTGACCGGCGGTGTCGCTTGGAGCGACGCCGTCGGTTTGCGATTAATGGTTCACCACCCCGGCTTTGTCCGCAGGAATTGTAGAAAGTATAATAATAATGCCTGGACTTCAGCCACCTCCGTCTGATAAATCATGCCGGACAGGCCTCCTTTAAAAATGTTGATAAATCCAAGGCGGCACTTGTTAAAGGAGGGGAAACTTTGTGCCGGGAT
>JBNJDH010000406.1:0-3365 GCA_051744695.1 Bacteroidota bacterium
AAGGGGCTTTGATTGAAATATTGGCATAATGGTGAAAGGTTTTGATTTTTCTATGAAAATGTTGAAAAATTGGGAGATTTCAAAATGGGGAACTTGATTTATCCTGTATTGAAGGTTTCACTTGGGGTGAAGTGAAGCAATCTACCACGGTTTGAATAAATTCTCCGGACAATATTGATTTTTAAAATGTTCGAACCCGGACGGGGCAAATTCTTATGTTCCACAACCTTTAAATTTGCATTAGGTGTAATTGATGTCTGCTTTGGTTAATTGATTAATCTTCATGCCAATAAGTCCGCATTGTATTCCAAACGGGAGATAGCCCAGATAGCCTAAAACAGGCATTTCGAAAATTAAGTAACGATGCACAAAAGGAATGGAATATTCCCATTTTGCAAAACTGTAATAATTCCACATTTCCCAGAAAAATCCGCAAATGAGGGCTGCCATTGCAAGCAAAAAAATATCTTTCCAGTAACCCTTTTCCAGGCTATGAAATATTGATTTTTTTCCTGCAATGGAGATGACGGAGCCAATGATCAGCATGGGGGCAATCCAGATAAGTGGGAAAAGATACTCCGGCCAAAGATAAGCCAACCCTAATCCTGATGCATTCACAAGTAAAATGACCCACCAGAAAATTTTTGTGCTGACAATCCGGATTTTTACAAAATTACTCAATCCTGAGCTCAGGCTGGGAAAAGTTCTCAACAAAAGCCAGGTGCTGATTACTGCCGGAAGTACTGTAGAAAAAGGCAGAGTGGCGTAGAGAAAGTAACCCAAATCACTCAAATGATCTAAATCCGTATAATACCAATTGTTGACAAATTGATTCAGGTACTCATAATACCACCAGAAAACGGCACTGAAAAGGAATAGCAGAATTAGATAGCCCGGTGAATGCGTGATTAAAGATTTACCTGCACGCATGTACGTGAGCGCATTGATGATAATAATATAGGCCACCCACAGGGGCGTGAAAGTAAAAAGCTGGAATGTCTCGAACCACGGAAATCGCGACCAGGCAAAAATCCAGCCTGCGATGAGTAATGCAATGCCGCTCCATCCCCATGTCGGAAATTTATTTAAAACCCTGGGTTTGTTTTTGTCGTCTTGCTGACTTCTGAAAATTCTTATTGCAAATGGGATTAAAATCGCGATAACAAATGCTGCAATCAATAAAAAGACAAGAATTGAAAATCCCTCATGGTTTACAGGGGTGGTTTTTGGGGGAAATTTTAAAAATGAAATCACAGAATCCCCTTCCAGGATAACTCCTGCCAAAGGCGTGGCCAATAGCAGGATTACACTTGACAATAATAAAAACATTTGTTTCTTCATAAGTGTAAAATCTGAGTTATTAACCTTGCGAAACATTTAACGAATGCCAGTGAATTTAAATAATATCTGCTGAAAAAATCAACAATTCCTGGTTTATTTTAAAGGCATTGCATCAGGGAATGTATAAACGTTGATAGCCACCAACCCCGGGCCCGGAAGGCCTGGGACGGATGCCCCTTTTCACTTCCGGAACGTGGCCTGCCAGGTATGTAACAAAAAACCCCTTTCACCAAATCATAATTTTCATTCACCAAAAAAATATTGACGTTTATCCATTGTCCTTGCTAATTGCATTTTATTGTTGAACAAAAGAAACCAAAATGCCACTGACCCGGTTCCAAAATTATGCATTCACATGGCTGAGAAGATATAATAACCTCAGCCCTTTTGACGGGATATCGTCGGGGGCTGAGGTTTCTTTATAAAAATCTTTTTAGTTATGACGCAGTATAAGCAAGATTACGAAAAAAGGCTGTCGGATGCCCGTGCTTTAAATGCGGAAAATGTAAAAAAGCCTTACATGCCTTTGAAGGAGTTTTTTGTTGACACTGAGTCTCTGGTCGTCAGTGCCAGGGAGGACAAAGAAAAACTGATGGGAGCTGGTCTTCCCGAGACAATCTTCTCAGAGCTGGAAGAACTGAACAATGCCGCGATCTATTCCGAATCTCTTTGGGCACAGCGACGCGAGGATCAGGAAAAGGCTCTCCGGGAATGGAAAGAAAAATCGCCGGCTGCCTACAAATTAAGAGATTATCTTTTGAACGCGGCCAGGTATGCCTTCCGTAAAGATGAAGGCAAACTTAAAACGGTGTCCTATATTGCTGAAGGCAGAACGCATGCCGATATGATACAGGACTTAAGCGATTTGGCCGTTCTGGGAAATCAGAACCTGGAAGCTTTCGAGAAAATTGGTGTCGATGCCAGTCATTTCGAACAAGCAGCCAGATTGTCGGAAGAGATGCTCGATATCAGGGCCAGAGTAAATGGTGAAGACGATAAAAATGAAGAAGTGGATCTTCGCAACCGATTTTTCACGCTGACCAAGGAAAAGGCCGATGAAATTCGCGATTGCGCCCGGTTCGTCTTCTTTGACAATCCGGAAAAACTGGAGAATTTTTATACGACTTACAACTAATGTTTTGGGTAAGGGGTAAGTGGGGTCCTTACCCTGAAGGGAGATCGTGAAATTTCGGTCTCCCTTTTTTTGGTTTGGATGGGCCAATAACTTAATCCACAGCGGTTAGAATGTTCCCGGCCGGAAGGTTTTGCAGCCGTCCGGACGCCCATGTTCCCGGCCTGACGCCTTTGTAATCACCCTGAAGCCTTTTTAACCACCCCTGCGTTCAGGATTTTCGTCCTTTTTCTGAAAATAATCACCCTTTTCGGTTTACGGAGCAGCAGGAGAGGGTGAACAACCGCCCTGACGGCATTGGTTTTCAGCCTGAGAGGATTTGTTTTTGACAGGAGGGCTTTGTAATGAGCAGGAGCACGTTTGTTTTTGGCCTGACCGGCCATGTCATGAGCCTGACACTTATGTTTGGAGCCTGATGGCTTTTGCAGCCGGCCTGACGTGGTTGTAATCGCCATGATCTTCCTGAAATTTCCCCTTCATAGAGCCATCGTCATGATCGATATTGTTGCCTGAGATTTTGATTCCCGGAAGAAGTATAATGTTTTGGCAAGATGGTCTCAAGAACAATTACCAACTTTCCCATTATTATTCCCGAACCTGTGCAAATCCATTGCATACCTTCATCTTTCCTTTGTTGTAAAACTGCAATGGAAATGAAAAATCTTTATGCTTCTTCAGATCAACCGGTTTATTGTCCTTACTGCCACGCTGAATTTTCCGTCTTTAAGTTAGGAGTGGATAGTCCTGAAAAATTCCCTTACAAAGGACTTCCTTACAGGCCTGAGTGGTTTTGTTTGAATTGTGGAGGGAAAATTCTAAAAAGCTATTCCGGCGGCGTCTTCTGGGGGAAAAAGATCAATGACGGAAAAGTTGCTTACCGTTTTATGTTGAG
>JBNJDH010000407.1:0-3363 GCA_051744695.1 Bacteroidota bacterium
TCGTAAAATACATTTGGGCAAGTGCCTGGAACAAAACGATTGGGAAGCCATCCGGAGCGACCTCGATAAACGTCCCATCGAAGGCATTAACGGCAGTGCCTCCAAACAGGAAATACAAGACATTCTTTCAAAGTATGGAATCCTTCCCCCTTTGGGGGAATCGAAGGGGGTAGTCGAAATCTGGGGCACCGGCACTCCTCTCCGCGAATTCCTCTGGAGCGAAGAAATGGCCGATGCCTGTGTTTATCTCATGGAAAACATCAGTTTTGAGGATGTACGCGGCAACAATAAAGAAGTCCGCAACACCCACATCAACATCGGCACAGGCAAGGAAATTTCAATCAAAGCCCTGGCCGAACTTATTGCCAGCAAAGTTGGATTCACAGGAGAACTGCTCTTCAACACCTCCAAACCCGACGGCACACCCCGCAAGCTCACCGATGTATCCAAACTCCACGGCCTCGGCTGGCATCATAAAATTGAAATCGATGAAGGAATCGGGATGATGTATGAATGGTATGCGAAAAATCAGGAATAAAAGTATGGCTAAAAAGAAAGTATTTGTATCAGGCTGCTACGATATGCTCCACAGCGGCCACATCACATTTTTTAAAGAAGCATCAAAATATGGCGATTTATACGTGGGCATTGGTTCCGACAAAACAATTGAAGACCTGAAAGCCCGCCCAACTGTAAACAGTGAAGCAGAACGCCTCTACATGGTAAAAGCTGTCCGCTATGTGACAGATGCATTTATTAACTCCGGCAGCGGTATAATGGATTTTGAAAATGAACTACATCGGATTAAACCCGATTATTTCATCGTTAATGAAGATGGATACTCGCCGGCAAAAAAGATGCTTTGCGATAAACAGGGTATTGAACTGAAAGTACTGGAGCGCATCCCGGATGCAGGCTTGCCGCCACGCTCAACCACAGCTATCAGAAATTCAGGAGTGTGCCAGTTGCCCTATCGCATCGACCTGGCCGGCACATGGATAGATCAGCCCTACGTCTCGAAGTTCCATCCAGGATGGGCAATTACCCTTTCCCTGGAACCAATTGTGGAGTATAACGAACGTTGTGGAATGAGTACCTCCACCCGCAACGCTGCTAAAAAAATATGGCCGCACAGTCTGCCCCTGGGAAGACCTGAAAAGCTGGCCGAAATCCTTTTTAAATATGAAAATGATCCCGGCTCAGAATTAATCAGCGGGGCACAGGACGCCATCGGTATTTGCATGCCCGGACTGGTGCGCCACTATTACAACAGTAAGTACTGGCCCCTGGAAATTGAATCAGTACATGATGAGGATATCCTGAACTGGCTGGAAGAACATATCAGTATGGTATTGCTCTGGCCCCGTCCCAATGGCCTCGACCTGTTGGGAAACACCAACATCAGTACAGAAAATGTAAAACGCCTTTCCACCGCTGCTGAACGGGCCTGGAACGCCATCATGAAAAAGGATATTCATGCATTTGCTTCCGCTTTCCTCGATTCTTTCAGAGCCCAAACCACAATGTTTCCGGCTATGCTAAATGAAAAAATTGAGAAAGTAATCAAAAGTTATAAATCAGAAGCACTGGCCTGGAAACTTGCCGGAGCAGGCGGTGGTGGCTACCTTATTCTTGTCTCGGAAAAACCGGTAAAAGGAGCCATGGGTATAAAAATCAGAAGAAAAGACAGCGGAATTTGAACCAATAAACTTTTCCCCATTTGCTTGAGGATATTTATTTTCCAGTCTTTAATAATATTAAAAAAAGTGTCACAAGCGACAAGCCACTCATAGTCAATCTTTTAGTCTGTCAGATAAATGACACATGGTGACTTGTTGAAGTGACACCATGGATGGGTTATACCTATTTTTTGTAACAAATAACGATGGCATCTATTATTGAATACCTGAAATTTTTACTAAAGGTAAATGACTGAAAAGCGTTTTATTATTGATGATCCAATAGAATTATAAATTGCTATGTCTGCGACAAAACTGCGACAGAGGTAAAATGAAAAGGAGCCAGACTTTCATCTAACTCCTTGATTTTCAATTGTCGGGGTAGCAGGATTTGAACCTGCGACCCCCTGCTCCCAAAGCAGGTACACTAACCGGACTGTGCTATACCCCGTTGTAAACACCGTAGCCTTGGCGAAGGTGTTTTGTTTTACCTTCATTTATGTTAGCCCTGGCGAAGGTGCTTTTATCAACTTTGTAAGAACTTACAGCATACTCCTACGCTAAAGCTTCGGAGTATGAGAGCGGTGAGGGGGGGATTCGAACCCCCGGTACAGTGTTACCCGTACGCTGGTTTAGCAAACCAGTGGTTTCAGCCACTCACCCACCTCACCTTTATCTAAAAGGGTAGTTGCTGGTTTAGCATCCGCCGGTTGGCGGCTCAGCCACTTTCACCTAAACTAGACTAAAAGAACTTACGGGATACCCTGTTTTTTTTGTGCGTGCAAATGTATTAATTGTTTTTACATTGGCAAAATCTTTTATTAAATAATTCCGGTTAAATAAACGGTTCCATTTTTTGTAAAATTTTGAAAAAGTTTTGTCGATTAATTATTAGATGAGCGTAAAATATTTAACTTCATTCCATCGATTAAGAAATATAAAAATTGTGTTTCCTTAGAATAATTGTCAAACCAAATGAAACGAGCATGATAATAAATATCACCCAAGAGAATGATTATAATTTCATGCGAGTTACATATGATACCTTATAAATAAACAATTTTAATCATATGAAAAACAACAAAATTTTCTTTGCTGTACTTTTATTAGTAATATTTACAGGTTGTCACTCCGATAAAAAACCGGTAACACCTGCTGCGGGTTTTGGAAAATATGTCCAGGCGTTTACAAGCGGAACAATCTCTGTGGAATCTTCGGTTACAGTGCACCTTGCAAAGCCGGTTACCCATTCAAATTTTGATACCGGTGATTTGTTTCGTTTTTCCCCTGCAATAAAAGGGAAAACCGAAATAACCGGCGACCGCATCATCGAATTCAGACCTGCGGAACAATTACAGCCCGGCACGGTTTATACAGCCAGGTTTTCTTTGAGCGAATTGCTTGATGTAGAATCGGAGTTCAAAGAAATGACCTTCCGGTTTTCTACCATCGATCAGTCTATTTCTGTTTCGTTCGACGGGCTGAAAAATTACGATGCCGGGCCGTTCGATAAAATGCAATTTTCGGGCTATATTCTAACTGCCGATGTTGCTGATCCTGTGAAAACTGAAAAAATCCTTCAGGCTGAATTTGAAAGTAAAAACATTCCGGTCAACTGGACACACGATACGGACCGGCGAAAGCATTTTTTCACTGTGGACAGTTTGCAGCGTTTTCGTGATAA
>JBNJDH010000408.1:0-3353 GCA_051744695.1 Bacteroidota bacterium
AAATGGAAACTTACGCATTGAAGAAGGTTATTCCATGAATTATATTTACGGATATAAAACCAATGGATTATTTCAAACCGAACAAGAGGTGGCCGATTACCAGTCGGAAATTACTGATGCAGGCAATGATGCTCAAAAATCACCGGGCGATGTAATATTTGTTGACCTCAATGGTGCACCTAAAGATACCGATCCAGAGGATGCTTATAAAAGTTATGAACCTGACGGTAAAATTGATGCTTACGATCAAACATTTCTTGGAAAAACAATTCCTGGATATTATTACGGATTTAGCTTTGATTTAAACTACAAAAACTGGGATACAAACTTGAATTTTAGGGGAGTAGGTGACGTACAAAAGATTAATACACTCGGAAAGCAAAGTATTAGCGGTTTTGGCGGACATTTTCTGGCCGACTACCGCGACCGTTGGACGCCCGATAATACTTCCACAACCATTCCGCGGGCCGTTCAAAGCGATCCTTCAGAAAACAACAGGATTTCTGATCGCCATGTTGAAAATGCCGGGTTTCTTCGGTTTCAGAATTTCCAGATTGGTTATAACTTCGGTGGAGATATTATCAGCAAATTTGGTATCAATAACCTGCGCTGCTATGTTTCCGGTTCAAATCTGTTTGTGATTTCACCTTATAACGATCTTGATCCGGAAGATATCACTACGCCAACTACATTCAGTGTTGGGGCTAATTTAAGTTTTTAATCTAAAAAGGAAATAAAAATGAAAAATCTAAGAAAAATATCGTTCACTCTTTTGCTTTTCTTCATTTTCGCACAATATTCATGCAATGAAGAAACGATTGAGCTTTTACCAATCGGTAACACAGAAGCTTCCTATTTTCAAAAAGAATCTCAGATGGAGGAAGCCATTATGGGAGTTTACCAAAAACTGTCGTTTTTTTACGCCTTTAGAGGTGGACAAAATAACAATACTGCACCTATCTGGCATCTACCAAGTGATGACCTTACTTCTCCTGCCAACTATGCGCATGAAAATTTTTCTGGGTTGAATGGTAACAATGGTCAATTAAATTTATTTTACGATTGGTCTTACCAATTAATTGCCAGGGCGAATACCATGCTGGAAAAAATTGAAGAGAATGGAGACTTTGCTTATACTGAACAACCTGAGCTCAAAGATTTTCATAGAGGTGAAGCACTTTTCCTTAGGGCATACATGTATTTGCAACTTTGGAATGTATTTGGAACAGCCCCTGTTATAACTGAAAGAATTACTACTATTACAGATGCTTACCCGCCTAATTCCCAGGGAACCGAACTGCTCGACCAGGCAATTGCAGACCTGGAAGAGGCTTCCCAATTGCTTCCTGAAAGCTGGCCGGCCGATATGAAAGGAAGGGTAACAAAAAATTCTGCACATGGTTTGAGGGGAAAGTGCTTTGTTTTCAGAGGTACTGTCGATGATAATAATGCTGATTTTTCTGCTGCAATAAGTGAATTTAATGCTATAAATGGAGTAAGCTTAACTGAGGATTATAGCCAGAATTTTGATGTGGCTTACGAAAATAATGAGGAATCCTTGTTTGAGTACCAGGCAAATACTTCACCAGGAGATGCAAATCCATTTGTTGGTGGAGCAGGGGGTAATGATGCTTTTGCGGTGATTGGAGAAATTGGGGCTTATTATGGCTTTTTTTCTCAGAAACCATCGTGGATAGGCAATTCTTACTATACAGCAACTTCATCCATTAAAGAAGCTTATGAAGATGAGGATTTTAGAAAAACATATAATATGGAAATCGATCCGGATGTAAACCTCAATATTAAAAAATACATTCGAAATACCGCATATGCAGATGGTTGGGGTGGTGCTAGTAATGAAATAAGCATAAACAACCCCCGAATTTTGCGGTATGCCGACGTAGTTTTACTTAAAGCTGAAGCCATTGTTCGTTCAGGCGGCAATCTGTCGGAAGCTATAGGTTTGATTAATGAAATACGTGAACGTGCCAGAAATTCAGGGGAAGAAACTTCTGAAATACCGGCAGACCTAAATGTAAATGAAACCGATGCTGCAACAGTTTTGGAATGGATTTTTGAAGAACGCCGCCTGGAACTTGCTTTTGAAGAAGGCCACCGCTGGTGGGATTTACGCCGACGTCATATTGCTGGTGAAATCGACCTGAAAAACTGGGATTTCCAGTCGCTTGATCCTGACTTTCAATTCGAGGATTACCATGTGAACTTTCCGTTACCGGAAACTGAAGTGATAGAAAATTCAAATATGAACCAAAATACCGGTTATTAATAGTTTAGTTTAGATAGTGAAAAAGGCCCTTTTCGGAGGGTCTTTTTTCAATATAGGGTGTTCAAGGTTTAAAACATCATGCATGAAAGCTATTCTTTTTTTATTAATTATACGGGCTTTTCATTGCGGACTTCTTGATAACAGGAGAACAATAAAACACATTGCAGCAGGGTGGCTTAAAAAAATCAACTATTTTGACTGCAGAATTGAAGTAAATAAAACGAATCATGAAACGCAGAAAATTTCTACAAAACCTTGGGCTGGGTGTTGCGCCCGTTGTTGTTCAACCCATGTTGGGCAATACCGAAACAAGGCAGGATTTCCCACCATACAACTATCGTCAGCCGGAGACTTTGCAGGAAGCTGTAACAAAAGAGGGGCAAATCATTATCAGGCTGGAATTTCAGTCGGACGACCGCCACGGGCAGCAGCTCAAACCGGAAATCAACATCGAAAAAGGAAATATCCTGCGCACCAAATCGTATTTTTTCGAGCAGGGTGAAGACAATTTTACAGGAGGTCTCGAAGCGCCGGTCATTTCATCAGCGCAGAGCGATGTGGATGTACTGGTACTTTGGCTCAACAATTTTGAGAAAGAAACGGTGATTACGATGATTGATGAGGCCGGTGTTTTTGCTTTCAGCTTATCGGAAATTGTAAAGAATCAAGAAGTAACCGGGCAAATCGGCCTGGCTAAAGTCAAGGCCAACTTTCTGCTCGATAAGGAGATTGGTGAACTCGTTCCCGCTGATGCAGGTATTCAAAATCCGGGCGACGATTTTACATTCATCATTATGGCCGACCCGCAGGGCGGCGATGCTTCCAACCCCGAGAATAACCTGTGCCGGATGAAAATCCACAATGCATTTATCGAAGAGAGTATCCGGCTGACCAACAACCTGAACGCGAAGCCGGCTTTTTGCCTTATATTGGGAGATATTGTCGATCACCAGGGCGAAGAACACCATTTTGCCCAAATGGCAAAGTTCTTTGAAAGACTGAAAATGCCGGTGCTGTATGAAATGGGCAACCACGAATCGCGCTACCAGACTTCGTTTGAGCCAGG
>JBNJDH010000409.1:0-3341 GCA_051744695.1 Bacteroidota bacterium
TTAATGAAAGCGCCCACGATCTCCCCGTATTTTTCATCGGGCAGCCCGACAACTTCAACCATTTCCACTTCGGACATATTATAAATGTAGTTCTCAATTTCCCGTGGATAAATGTTTTCTCCACCCCGGATGATCATGTCCTTGATGCGACCGGTAATCTTGTAGAACCCCTCCGGTGTTTTGACGGCCAAGTCGCCCGAATGAAGCCACCCCTCCTCATCAATGGCTTTTTTGGTCGCCTCCGGGTTGTTGTAATAACCCCGCATAACATTGTATCCCCGGCAACATATCTCGCCCTGCTGATCGGGCCCTAGCTCTTTGCCATTGTCGGGATCCACGATCTTGACTTCCACGCCCGGAAGTTCCTTCCCGACCGTTGTAGCCCTTATTTCCGGAGGGTCATAAGTCCGTGTGGTCGTCATCCCGGGCGATGATTCCGTGAGACCGTAAACGATGATGATCTCCTCACAATGCATTTTGGTCATCACCTGTTGCATGGTATCAATGGGACAGAGAGACCCTGCCATAATTCCGGTTCTCAGCGAGGACAGATCAAACATGTCAAACATGGGATGATTGAGCTCGGCGATGAACATAGTGGGCACACCGTAAATGGCCGTGCATTTTTCTTTCTGAACGGCCGCCAAAACTTTCAGAGGATCAAAATCTTCGGTGATCACCATTGAAACGCCATGGGTGATGACGGCACAAACACCCAAAACACAGCCAAAGCAATGGAACAGGGGCACGCAAAGCAACAGGCGGTCGTCCGGGGTATATTTCATGTTGTCACCGACACCCAACCCGTTGTTCACAATGTTGTAATGGGTGAGCATTACCCCCTTGGGAAAACCGGTGGTGCCCGAGGTATATTGCATATTGACCACATCATGGCAACTCACCTGGTCTTTTCGCCTCTGCAGATCCTCATCATCAATATGGGTCCCCAATAAAAGAAGCTCGGGTGTATTGTACATCCCCCTGTGCTTTTGAGGGCCCAGGAAGATCACATTTCTTAATTCGGGGAATTTTTCGCTATGAAGATGCCCCCGCTGGGAAGTCTTTAGTTCAGGAACCAACTGAAAAACCATGTCCACGTAATCGCTGTCGCGAAAACCGTCGATCAGGCACAAGGCATTGAGATCGGCATCTTTGATGAGATATTCCAGCTCGGCCAGCTTATAATTGGTATTGATGGTAACCAAAACGGCCCCGATTTTGGCTGTGGCAAACATCATGGTGGTCCAGTCGGGCACGTTGTTGGCCCAGATGCCTACTTTATCACCCGGTTGTATGCCAATAGCAATCAGGCCTTTGGCCATATTATCCACCCGCTCGTTGAACTGGCTGTAAGAAAACCTCAATCCCCTGTCGGGATAGACCATAAAATCATGATCGGGCAATTCACCGGCCCATTTTTCAAGCAGGCCGCCAAGGGTATCTTCTGTTAGCTGGAATGACATATTTGATTTTTATAAATGGTAAAATGGTTGGAATAGTGAATTTAGAAAACCTTCCGGTCACCCAATTCAGGCATAATGAGATGGTCCTCCGGGCTTATCACTCGGGAAGGTAAACAACAGCCAGGACAAGCGCTTTCTCACCCTGGCCGGCGGTCACCTTGTGGTCTACAATGGAGTCATAATAAATGCTGTCACCGGGAGACAACACATGTGTCTCCTTGCCGTACTTCACTTCTACCTGGCCATTCAACACATAGATAAACTCTTCACCCTCGTGCGAAGAAAAGGGCTGGTCATTTTCCCCGGCAGGCATCACTTCCACCAGGAAAGGATCCATGTGCCGGTCGCTTTTCTGTCGGGCGAGAGACGAAAATGAGAGATTCTCCCTAATTTGCGAACCCGGAACATTCAACTGATCAGCGGGGGCATTCTCACCACCGCGGGTTACAACCACTCCCTTGTCTTCTTTATCGTCCAGAAAAGTACCAGGCCGTACGCCAAAAACACGTGCCAGCTTGATCAAAGTCCCCAGTGCCGGGGCTACTTCACCCGTTTCAATCCGGGCCAGCCTTTCTTCATCAATACCGGCTCTTTTAGCCACTTCGGCCGGTTCCAGGTTTTTCTCTTCACGTTGTAATTTTATCTTTTCTCCGGGTTGCATAGGATATAATTTAGTGAATAAACGGAACTCAAAAAAAGAACTTTTTGACCAAATAAACAAATTTGAGACAGCTTGGGGAGTGATGGATTTGACAGTCTCTTCGATGAAATTTCCTTATCTTTGTCTCTCATTTTAACATTTTAAAAAATAAGAAATATGCAGGAAATACCTGTTTACGACGAGGTGGAAGGATTGATCTTCGACCTTGACGGCACCCTGGCAGATACCATGCCCGCACACTTCATGGCCTGGCGTGAAACCTGTAAAAAATACGGGATTGAATTCACCAAAGAGATTTTCATGGAACTGGCTGGTGTTCCCTTATACGCAACAGTCCGCAAACTAAACGAACAATTCGGGAAAAACCTTGATCCCGAAATAGTAGGAAAAGAAAAAGAAAATAAATTCCTGGAGACCATCAACCAAACCAGGGTTATTGAACCTGTCGCCGATGTGGTCAGAAAATACCACGGCATCCTGCCCATGTCGGTGGGCACAGGAGGACACCGGGAAGTTGCTGAACAGACCCTTCGCATCACGGGAATGGATGAATATTTCGACATTCTGGTAACCGCGGATGACGTGACACGGCACAAACCTCTTCCCGATACCTTTTTAGAATGTGCAAGGCAAATGCATGTGCAACCGGAAGCGTGCCAGGTTTTTGAAGATGGGAAACCCGGATTCGAAGCAGCCAAAAATGCCGGAATGAAACTGGTTGACGTGACCAGGTATTATGAAGTGACCATGGGGCAATAAGATTTCCTGTTAAAAATAAACATAAATGCAAACCGGAAGAGATAATTTGAACAAAAACTTTTAGTTTTATTTTTTAGTTCATATATTAAAGTTTTGAAATATCTGATTAAATCCATTTTCTTCATTAATCAGAAAATTATAAAAAACTTATATATGAGCAAGAAAGACAAATCCACTTCAGCCCATAAGGGCGAAGAGCATTTGGTGAGTAAAAACAAGTATTTTGATGTAGACAGTCCGGTTTTCTGGCCCGCGGCGGCTCTTATAGTTGCCTTTATTGTTATAACCCTGTCGGTCGGGGAGCCGATGAACGACATTTTTGCTTCTATTCAAACCAGCATATCCGATAATGGTGGCTGGTTTTTCATTTTGTCGGTCAATCTGTTTCTCTTCTTCATGCTTTTCATTGCCTTTAGTAAATTTGGCAGCATCAGGCTTGGCGGGGCCAATGCCAAGCC
>JBNJDH010000410.1:0-3332 GCA_051744695.1 Bacteroidota bacterium
TCCTTTATTTTCTTCGGTATTAATGATGGCTATTCCTGCTAAAATTGCCGGGTGCAACCAGGTTAGCCTTTTTACACCTCCCGGAAAATCAGGAAAAATTGATCCGGCGATTTTATATGCTGCTTCAATAAGTGGGGTGGATGATGTTTATCTTGCAGGTGGCGCCCAGGCTATAGCGGCTATGGCTTATGGTACGGAAACGGTTCCTAAAATGGATAAAATATTAGGCCCCGGAAATCAGTATGTAACATTGGCTAAGCAATTGGTTAATGCATCTGGAGTAGCAATAGATATGCCTGCAGGGCCGTCTGAAGTGATGGTTATTGCAGATAATTCTGTTTCACCAGGTTTTATTGCTGCTGATCTTCTTTCCCAGGCGGAGCACGGTCCCGACAGCCAGGCCTTCTTGCTCACTACAGATGAGTCTCTGCCCCAAAAGGTGAATGACAGTCTTATGAATTATTTAAAATCCATTTCGCGGAAAAATATAGCGGAGGAAGCCTTGCTTAACAGTAAAATCATCGTGCTGAGTTCGGAAGATGAGGTCATGAAAATGAGTAATACGTATGCACCGGAACACCTTATTATAGCTACTCAAAATCCGGAAGGCTTGGCTGACAAGGTTGTAAATGCAGGTTCGGTTTTTTTGGGCGGCTATACTCCAGAAAGCCTTGGCGACTACGCGTCAGGTACAAATCATGTCTTGCCGACGAATGGTTCGGCCCGGGCTTACAGCGGAGTGAATGTCGAATCTTTTATGAAGAAAGTCACTTTTCAGAATGCAACCAGGGAGGGATTAAACTCAATTGGGAAAACTGTAATGGCAATGGCTGAGGCGGAAGGGCTGGATGCTCATAAATTAGCTTTGGAAATAAGAATGAGCAAAGAATCCTGAATGATGGGAAAAATTCAAAACATTGCACGGACGAATATTAAGGAATTGGTGCCTTATTCCTCGGCACGCGAATTATTTGCCGGAGAAAACTGCATTATGATGGACGCTAATGAAAATCCGTTCGGTAAAAAGCTGAATCGCTATCCTGATCCATTGCAGACAGATTTAAAAAGGCAAATTGCTGAGCGGGAAGATATAAACCCTGACAATATTTTTCTTGGTAATGGCAGTGATGAAATTATTGACTTGGTATTACGTATATTCTGCCGTCCTGCAACTGATAATGTTGTTACAGTTGAGCCTACTTATGGCATGTACGAAGTACTTGCAAGGATAAACGACGTAGAAATAAGGAAAATTCCATTAGACAAAAATTTTGATCTCTCTGCAGATAAGTTACTTTCAAAAAGCGATGCCGAAACGAAAGTAGTTATTCTTTGCAGTCCCAACAATCCCACCGGAAATCTTCTGGATAAAGAGGAAGTGCGGTTTCTCCTTAATAATTTTTCGGGAATTGTACTGTTGGATGAAGCGTATATTGATTTCTCCACTGATAGAGGATTTCTTGAAGAACTGGATAGTTTCCCGAATTTGATCCTTTTGCAGACTCTATCAAAAGGCTGGGGGTTGGCAGGCATTAGACTTGGGAAAGCTTTTGCTTCGAAGGAGATTATTGACTTATTGAATAAAGTCAAATTTCCTTATAATGTTAGCAGCGTAAGTCAGGAGATAGCGCAAAAAATTATAAGTCGCAGTCGTCGGGTCAGATCAAAAATAAATACAATCGTTAAGGAAAGAAGAAAACTGGAAAAACGATTACAATCTTTCTCATTCATTGAAAAGATATTTCCGTCTGAGGCGAACTTTTTACTTATTAGGGTGAAAGATTCCACAAGCCTCATAAAATTTATGAGCAGCTCGGGGATTCTTTTACGCGACCGATCAAACCAAAAAGGGTGTCTCAATTGTGTCCGTGTGACTGTAGGGACTCCACGGCAAAATCAAAAATTGCTGAAAACTTTCCGAAAATATGAAAGGGGATTATCATGACAAAAAAGTATCTGTTTTTAGACCGCGATGGAACTCTTATCCGCGAACCGGAGGATGAACAAATTGATACGTTGGAAAAACTTGAGCTTATCCCGGGAGTGATCCGAAATCTTTATAAACTCCAGTATCAACTTGATTATCGGTTAGTAATGGTAACCAATCAGGATGGGCTTGGAACTGCGGATTATCCGGAAGCTTCATTTCGTCTCGTTCAAAATAAACTTCTCACCATGTTGGAGAATGAGGGTATTCATTTTGAGGCTGTAAAAATCGACACTTCCACAAAATCAGATCCCTCTCCAAACCGTAAACCGGGGACAGGAATGATTGAAGCGTACCTTTCTGACGGATTGGATGTTGACAATTCCTTTGTCATTGGAGACAGGTTAACTGATGCTGAGATGGCAGAAAAAGCTGGGCTTAAGAGTATATTGACCGGAAAATCCACTCAAAATGAAACGCAGGGGAATAGACTGAATGTCCTGAGCTGGGATGAGATTTATGAGCATCTGAGAGCGCGCCCGTCTTTTATAGACAGAAAAACTAAAGAAACCCTAATTACCGGGAAACTGGTACTTAACGGCACTGGAAAGTCTGAAATTCACACAGGCTTAGGATTTTTTGATCACATGCTGGAACAACTTCCTGGTCACAGTAAAATTGATCTGTGGTTAAATACGAAAGGCGATTTGAATGTTGATGAACATCACACCATTGAAGATACCGGCCTTGCACTGGGAGAGGCATTCGTGCCTGCATTGGGCAATAAAAAAGGATTGCAGCGTTATGGATTTTCACTGCCCATGGACGAAAGTCAGGCTTCTTGTTTGATCGATCTCGGAGGAAGGGCTTATTTAAAATGGAACGTGGAATTTAAACGAGAGTACATTGGAGATATGCCAACGGAAATGTTTGAACATTTTTTCAGATCATTTGCGGAAGCGAGCAAAAGCACCATACATATATCTGCAGAGGGAAAGAATGAACACCATAAGATTGAAGCTGTATTTAAAGCTTTTGCCCGTGCTTTAAAAATGGCTGTTCAAAAAGATGAACAGGATGAACAATTGCCAACATCGAAGGGGAAAATGTAAAGATCTATGCCTTTTATGTGGTTAAAAAAAATAATATTCAAATGAGACGTTCGTCCGCAGTATGCAGACAAAAGGAGATGAATGATAAGTTCAAGAAAAAAATATTATTCTAAAAAAACAAACTTATATGAAACTTATGTGCCTTCTATGGTTCAAAAAATATTCTAATGAAACCCTCATCCACAATATGTAGACAAAAGAACATGAATAGAACGCGGATGACACAGATTGAGCGGATCCGTCAAAAGCCGGACACAGTAAACGCGGATTTATTTATCAAAATAAATAATCCC
>JBNJDH010000411.1:0-3329 GCA_051744695.1 Bacteroidota bacterium
CTACAAAAAAGGCACAGGTAAAAAAATTGTGGAGATGAAACCCGACCTCGACTGGCATAAAGGAAAAGCAGTGGAGTGGATCCTCGATGAACTGGAAATAACCGATGATTATTCCATCATCCCCATATATATTGGTGACGACGACACTGATGAAGACGCTTTTCAGACCCTGGAAGAAGGAGATATGGGCATTGGCATCATGGTTGGTCATGAAGGGGAGAAACCCACATATGCCTCTTATTCGCTAAAAGATGTGGATGAAGTGGCAAAACTGTTTGATCAGTTGTTGTAAGAATCTGTTTAAGTTTTTTTATCCGAAAAGAAAAAAGGGAGCTGCAATGCAACTCCCTTTTTTATGAGATTTTGTCGGCTTCCATTAACCTGACTGAAGTCTGAAAATCCAACCGGCAAAATTTAGAGCCTTGAGTTGATATAAATGCTTCTGACTGTTCAACTTCTAAAGACCAGTTATTGACCGTAAAAGATCGGCCCTTCGATGCCCAATGGGAGTTTAAGCAATATCCAGGCAACGAACATGGGAATCCTGACGATCATAAAAGCAATGGTATAGGGAAGCATCATAGATATAATGGTTCCGATGCCCACGTCCTTCACGTACTTCTGTGCAAAAACGATTACCAGGGGGAAATAAGGCAACAATGGTGTCAGAATATTTGAATAGGAATCTCCAATCCGGTAAGCGGCCTGAGTTGTCTCCGGCGAAAAACCCATCAGCATCAGCATGGGGACGAAAATGGGAGCCAGCAATGCCCATTTGGCCGAAGCACTTCCCATCACCAGGTTCACCATGGAAGACACGATGATGAATGCAACCAACAAGGGAATCCCCTTAAACCCGACAGCATTCAAAGCTTCAGATCCTTTTACAGCCAGCACGCTACCAAGATTTGACCAATTGAAATAAGCCACAAACTGGGCAGCCACAAATGCAATCACGATATAAAGCCCCATGGTGGACATCGATTTGGCAGTCATATCGGAGACATCCTTGTCACTGGTAATGGTTCTCGAAACGAGGCCATAGACCAGTCCCGCCACGAAAAAGATAATGAACATGATGGGCACCAATGAGTCATAAAAGGGCCGGAAACTGGCACTTCCGGTAACTTCATCCACTTCACCCCGCAAAAGTCCGTTTTCGGGAACAACCATGGCTGCCACCAATCCAAGCACCACCAGCACAGAAAAAAGTGACCATTTCAGGGCCTTTTTTTCATGAGGTTTCACTTCATTATCCTGAGTTTCAAGATCCACATTGGCGGCAGGTTTATATTCCCCAAGCCGGGGCACCAGAATCTTTTCCGTAACCCAGGTGCCGGCCAGTCCGATCAGCGGCACAGAGGCAGCCATCAGGTAATAGTTCGAAAGTGGATTCACCGTGTAATCCGGATCGATCAACTGAGCCGCAGGCTCGGTAAATGCAGCGATCATCGGATCGAGGCCTGTAGGCAGAAAGTTGGCTCCAAAACCACCGGAGACCCCGGCAAACGCGGCTCCAATACCGGCAAGCGGGTGTCGCCCCATGCCCAGGAAAATGGCACCCCCCAACGGGATCAAAACCACATAACCCGCATCGGCGGCAACAGAACTCACCATACCAGCCACAACAATGGAAAATGTGATCAGAGAATTGGGCACTTTAGATACAAAAACACGGAGAGCTACGGAGATCATCCCGGTATGTTCGGCGACACCGATACCCAGCATCACCACCAACACCAAGCCAAGGGGTGGAAAAGTTGCAAAGACATCCACCATTTCGGTAAAAATCCGCTGAACCCCCTCCTTGGTGAGAAGATTTTGAACACTGAGGTATTCGGCCGGAATGCCGGTTTCACCACCGGTACCCGGCTTCAGAACAGTAACACCTCCAAATATCCAGGAAAGAATTAAAACCACCCCCATCAGAATGGCGAAAAGGGTTACCGGCTGAGGAAGTTTATTCCCGACCACTTCAATTTTGTCGAGCAGCCGCTTGAAAAAGCCTTTTTTCTCGGTCATAACATGTCAAAGTTTACAGAACGGTTAAAAATGAAGCCCCTGATGGCGGCCACCATCAAGGGCATATTCAGTTTTCTTAAAAATCAGGGAAATTTAGGGAAATTTTTGAAATCGGGATCACGCTTCTCTAAAAATGCATTTCGTCCCTCTTGCGCCTCTTCCATCAAGTAAAACATCAGGGTGGCATCGCCGGCCATCTCCATAATGCCCGACTGGCCATCGAGTTCTGCATTCAGTCCGCGCTTGATCATTCGCAGGGCCATGGGACTCCTTTGCAACATGGTGTGGCACCATTCCATGGTCTCCTCTTCCAACGTTTCCAGGGGGACAACCTTATTTACAAGTCCCATCTCTTCTGCCTCCCGGGCTGAATACTGCTTGCAGAGAAACCAAATTTCACGGGCCTTTTTCTGTCCCACATGACGCGCCAGATAAGATGACCCAAACCCGGCATCGAAGCTGCCTACTTTGGGACCGCTTTGACCAAATATGGCATTTTCGGATGCAATGGTGAGGTCGCAAACCACATGGAGCACGTGACCGCCGCCAATGGCAAACCCATTCACCATCGCCACGACAGGCTTAGGCATCGAACGAATGCGTTTGTGCAGATCCAGCACATTGAGGCGGGGCACGCCATCATCGTCCACATATCCGCCATGTCCCTTCACATTCTGGTCGCCGCCTGAGCAAAAGGCCTTATCGCCCTCGCCGGTCAGGACCACTACGCCAATATCCTGGCGCTCGCGGCAAACATCGAAAGCCTCGATCATCTCCTTAACCGTTTGTGGACGAAACGCATTGCGAACCTGCGGGCGGTTAATGGTCACCTTCCCTACTCCGTCACAAAATTCAAACTTAATGTCTTCGTATTCTTTGATGGTTGTCCAGTTGTACTCCATTTTATTTGGTTTTAAGCAAAAATGAACGTTTGTCGTCAATCCTTCCAACCCCTACCCAAAAACCGGAAATAATCTTTCAGGATTTCCCCGTTTTCCTCGGTGGGTGTAAATATCTCCAACAAGACGGGGGCGCCTTTTTCGTCCCAGAAACGGTGAAGAATCTGATCAAGCTCATCTTCATTGCCGGCTGCAAAATATTGCAATCCGAAAGTCTCGGCTATACCACTGCATCGCTGACCGCCCCTTGCTTCAAAGAAGGGTTCCAGCTCAGCCGTATCTGACGGCCCGGGAATAAACCGGAAAATGCCCCCTCCCCCGTTATTGATCACGATCACGCGGAAAGACGAGGGCAAATATTGATGCCACAGTCCGTTGGCATCATATAAAAATGCCAGGTCTCCGGTG
>JBNJDH010000412.1:0-3326 GCA_051744695.1 Bacteroidota bacterium
AATCCGGTTTGATGTTCATTCACAATTCTTGCTATGTCCGGAAAATCTGATGCAATAACCGGTATGCCGGCCTGCATATAGTCAAATATGCGGTTTGGGAGAGAATAGAAGTAATTGAGGCCTATATTTTGGAGCAGGCACATTCCTGCCATGACATTTTTGTGATGCAAATGAAGTTCTTCAAAGGGGACGGGGCCGACGAATTCGATGCGGTCATTCAATCCCAGTCTTGATGTAAGGGATTTTAGCTCTTCAGTACAGTCGCCATCACCAACAATGCGGAAGATGTAACCTGGCAGATATTGCATGGCCTGTATGGTTTCGGAAAGGCCCCGCCCAATGTTTAAAGAACCCTGATATAAAATGATGGGATGATATGTGTGGGATATAGGACGGGGAGAGGAGATGTTGTTGAATGGTAAATTTCGTAACAAATCAAAGTCGCAATCATATCTTTTCTTGTATAGCTCCACCAGCCCGGGTGAAACGGTCAGCCTGCTGTCACAGCCCGGGATTAATTTTTTCTCAAGAAACTTCCAAAAACTTTTCTTCCAACGGCTTTTTTGAAGCTCCGGGACTTCTGAAAAAAACTCGTGGCTATCGAATATGACGGGTTTTCTTTTAAGAAAAGCTGCCAGGCGGGCACCTGGCAGAGTATCCGTGTCAACCGCCCATAATGCATCAAAATGATGCATCAGCAAGAAAAAGAAAGTATAGACATTCAGGCTAAAGTAAAACAAAACTCCTTTTCGAAATGGAAGCCGGAATAAAATGGAGCGTCCGGGACGTTCTGACCTGACATGCAAACGTGGCCAGTTTCGCCCTGTTCGCCAGACTGTATGCCCAAACTTCAGTAAAGAAGTGGTCACCTTGTGAACACGGTTGTCGAAAACCAAATTATTTGAAGTGGTTATGATGATGTGTGCCAACGCATCCCATTTAAAAATGAAATTTTTATTCTTTTGTGAAGTAACATTGGCAAAGATAAATGATAGAATTTGACAAATTGCCATTGTGGGAGGTTATTTTTATTTATAATTCTGGTAATAAGTGATTTGAATGATGTGGTTATTTCTTATTCTCAAATAGGATTTTATACACCAAAAAATGAAAGAAATGTGTGCGGATATGGAATTGTGATGGAATTTTATGTGCTTGTTAATCAGTAAAATAAAAGAGGGTGATTGTTGAAAAATTGACTTCATTTTTGGCCGGATTTAGCTTTGTTTTTACTATATTTGTGAGGCAAATTCGAACACGGGAACAATCCTGTTGTAGGACACTAATTAAAGAGAAAAATGAGCGATAACGTAAACGAGAACAACCTTGGAGCTGTAAACGACTACATGGCTAACAGCATCCAGGTCCTTGAAGGACTGGAAGCCGTTCGAAAGAGACCGGCCATGTATATCGGTGACGTGAGTCAGAAAGGTCTTCACCATTTAGTATATGAAGTGGTTGATAATTCCATTGACGAAGCACTCGCCGGACACTGTACATCTATTGGTGTAACCATTAACGAAGACAACAGCATCACTGTTGTTGACAATGGTCGTGGAATCCCTGTGGATATGCATGAAAAGGAAGGTCGTTCGGCTTTGGAAGTTGTTATGACCGTTCTGCATGCAGGAGGAAAATTCAATAAAGACAGCTATAAAGTTTCCGGAGGTCTGCACGGCGTTGGTGTTTCTTGTGTAAATGCTTTGTCATCTGAGCTTAAAGCCGAGATCCACCGGGACGGCAAAGTTTATGTTCAACGTTATCACAAAGGAAAACCTGCTTCTCCCATTGAAGAAGTAGGAACCACCGATATTACAGGAACCTGGATCACTTTTAAGCCAGATGAATCGATTTTCAACAACATCGAATATAAATATAGCATTCTTGCCAGCCGGATGAGGGAGCTTGCATTTTTGAATGCTGGGCTTGAGATTATTTTGACCGACCGGCGGGAGCTGGATGAAGACGGCAATTATTTTTCGGAACGCTTTTATTCGAATGATGGGCTGGTTGAATTTGTTAATTTCATAGACAACAACCGGGAAAAATTGATTGACAAACCCATTAGCATCTCCACGGAAAAAAATGAAATTCCCGTGGAAATTGCTTTGGCCTACAATACTTCCTTCAACGAAAACATCTATTCCTACGTCAACAACATCAATACCATTGAGGGCGGCACACACCTGACAGGTTTTCGCCGCGGGCTTACCCGTACCCTTAAAAACTGGGCTGAAAAATCGGGTATGCTGGATAAGGTGAAATTTGAAATCAGCGGAGATGATTTCCGTGAAGGGCTGACAGCTGTTGTTTCAGTTAAAATTGCCGAACCCCAGTTTGAAGGTCAGACGAAAACGAAACTGGGCAACAGTGAAGTGAGTCTTGCCGTTGACCAGGCCGTGAGTTCAATGCTCAGCACTTATCTGGAGGAGAACCCCAAAGATGCCAAGACCATTGCCAATAAGGTGATTCTCGCAGCTACTGCCCGTCATGCTGCACGGAAAGCCCGGGAACTTGTCCAGCGGAAAAGTGTTTTGTCGGGCGGAGGTTTGCCCGGAAAACTATCCGATTGCTCGGAAAAAGATCCTGAACAGGCTGAAATCTTTCTTGTTGAGGGTGACTCGGCCGGTGGAACTGCCAAGCAGGGACGTGACCGTCGTTTTCAGGCGATCCTGCCCCTTCGCGGAAAGATCCTGAATGTTGAAAAAGCCCTTCAGCACCGTGTTTTTGAAAATGATGAGATTAAAAATATTTTCACTGCCCTTGGGGTTAACGTGGGAACTGAAGAGGATAGTAAGGCTCTGAATATCGAACGTTTACGTTATCATAAGATCGTTATCATGACAGATGCCGACGTGGACGGAAGTCACATTACCACGTTGGTTATGACGTTCTTCTTCAGATATATGAACGAGTTGATCAAAGGGGGTCATATCTATATTGCCACTCCACCCCTCTATTTCCTGAAAAAAGGCAAGGCTGAGCAGTATTGCTGGACAGATGCCCAACGCCGGGAATTTGTTGAAAAGTATGCCGACGGAAAAGAAGATTCTGTACACATTCAGAGATACAAAGGTTTGGGAGAGATGAATGCTGAGCAATTGTGGCAGACAACCATGAACCCCGAAAACCGGATGTTGCGTCAGGTTTCCTTTGAAAATGCCGCCGAAGCTGACAGAATTTTCAGCATGTTGATGGGCGATGACGTGCCACCCCGTCGGGATTTTATAGAGAAAAATGCAACTTATGCCAATATTGATGCCTGATGTATTGCAGGCATTTAGTTTGAGACCATAAAAAAGAGGCTGTCCAAAAGGCAGCCTCTT
>JBNJDH010000413.1:0-3325 GCA_051744695.1 Bacteroidota bacterium
TTATCGCAGTGGTTGATCCGAAGCTCCCTGATGCCTGAAACACCATCGAGGTCCATGATCAGTTGGATGATATCAGACTGCCGGACTTCTTTTCTCACAATTGCAGTATCTTCACTGGCATATACTTCCGGTTCATAATTTTGTGCAAAGGCAGCACCTGGAATAGAAGCTAATAGTATAAATAAATATTTCATCTGTATAGTATTTTGTTAATCGTAATTAATTCCTGAATCTTTCTGTTTATTTAGGTCAGGCACATTATTCCAATCTTTCGGCGGTATGAAACGTTGCGCATTTCGAAGCACAAACTTACTATTTCGCTAAGTCGTTTATTAATTGACATATAGATATAATATAGCACTACCCACGCTATGTTTTATGACCGCTTGTTATCGCCAGTTATTCGGTTTTTTGTCTAAGGGATAATTTCAACAATTATCCTTTGATATCCTTTTAGCGATGGGCTCCCGCTATCCCTTACTTCCAGAATAAGATGTATAGTTTCTGGTTTACTCACCCTGGGAGCTGTAAACGTTACTGTATTTGTATTTGTAGTTACTAATTCAACCGAACCATCAAAACTTCCTGGTTCTTTGTATTGCCACCACTTAAATTTTAGTTCATCCCCATCAGGGTCTTTGGTTTTTCCAGCATCAAAGCTTGTTTTTTTACCGCTTTTTATTGTAAGGTTTTTATCGCTTTTAATTTTAACTATGGGCGGATGGTTTGCCTCATCATAACCTTTTACACACCAATCCATTCTGGCTTCAAAATCGTTATTGGCATCGTTTACCCATCTTCGAAGCGATTTTTTTATGTCACCGTCATCTTTGGCGTCAGTATATACTTTTTCAAATTGATTTAATTTGGTAAATCGACCTCCCCAGCCACCGTAGGTAGGATGCTCGTGGTTACGTAAACCGTTGGCAATGGAATATAAAAAGGCGGGCGAATCTCCTTCGCTAACATAATCCTGAGGATATAATGCACCCAATGGCCCATGGTTTTTCTTTACGTTGTTTTCAATGTAATCGTAGGTGTTTTTCTGGCTATTGTAATTCCAGGTTCCGGCAAACGAACCACAATACAACATGGTAACTTCAGGGTGATTTTGTTCAATGTAATTACCGGCTCCATCCTGATACCAAATGTTATACATTACAACTTTTGAAAGTGCTCGTTTGTATTCTTTGGGATAATCTTTTTTTAATTTAAAGAAAGCCCTTGCCGCCGTATTTCCACCTCCCCATGCCTGAATATGAACAGGATCGGGATTTTTTTCAAGTAATACTTCAACAATTTTATCCGAACCCGGAGTGTCTTTCCAGTTCTCAGGTGTAAAGGTTGTTTTTGCACCCGGCTTTAATTCCCATCTCTTTTTTATCAGCCCTCTCAGGTGGTCGTGGTCTTCATCACCGATAAAACTGACTTCTTTTAAATGTTTCGGCGTTGGATAATCTGGGTTGTGTTTTATCAGGTTTGGATAGATTTCTTCATAAGCCTCTAACTGCTTTTCATACCAGTCTTCTTTGCTATGTCCGTCTCTCTGGAATATTGAATTGGTTTCAATGATAGCACATACTTCAACGTCACAGGTATACAGTAAAAACCGAATCATAGAACTATGGTCATCAATTTCACCGTCGGTCATTACGATAACTCTTGGTTTTTCTAACTTGTTCTGCGCATTTAAACCGGTCATCCCTGATAAAAGAACGACACCCAGGAGCAGGAAGGAAAGTTTCTTAAAGTTCATAATTTTCTCTTTTTTAAAGTTCATAATCTATTTGGTTTTAGAATGATATATTCTGACGGCCATATACTTACCTGATGGCCATCTGATTTTAAAAGTTCCCAGTAGGTAAGACTTTTGTCAATCAGGTCATATTCATTGGCCATTGACCACCATATATTGTTATATGCCGCTAATCTATTGACAGCATAACTGAGATAATTCTTGCGTTGGATTTCGGTCATCATCTCTGGCCCCAGTCCCCAGGTCTGCCGATCACCACTCTCCTTCACTCCATCCAGTGCTTTTTCATTGATTTTGGTTTTATAGCTCCATTCTCCCAGGGCATCGGGCATAAACCTGATTTTGTATATCCTATTACCATCATAAAACCCTTGTGCTGTGATGGTTTTAGCCCTCAGGTTGAAAGTGGCCTCCAGGGTGACATCCAGGAAAGGATTGCCAGTTTCAGTGCCTTTCAAACTTAATTCTAATACCTCCCATTGCCGGATGATCACTTTCGGCCGCCCATTCGCAACCTCGTGTTTCGTGGTCTCCGCGGCAAAACCCGTTGTGGTGATAAGCGACGCTGCCAGGATCAGCTTCACGGTTCTGAACAACGGCCATCCGTTCGTTATTTCCCGCATGTTCTTCCCAATCACGACTCGTTTCATGGTTCGTTGCATCTCTTGATTTCCGTTCATTTCTCCTTTCATGGTTCGTTGCTGCTGGTCGTAGCCCGACTGAACGGGGCGGCGAGCCGTGATTCGATGAAAGCGGAAATCGCCTCGTGCCCGGCAGCCTTCGGGTAGAAACCAAATACGCAAACCGCATTGGTTCCGGTATAAGCCCGTTTGTCCTGATCCCGGCCGTAGCTGAAGATCACCATGTTTTCGCCTTGTCTCCAGCCTTCATCTCCGGCTGTTTCCGGCCCCGCATTTTTCACCCCGACATACAAGACCTGGGTGTCCTTGGGATCGCTGTCCACCAGATAGAAGAATGGCGAAGGGAATTTGTTGCCGAACTCGGGCTCCAGGTAGCCCAATCCCCCGGCTTTGCATTCCCGGGGCTTTCCATCCTTCAGGACGTAGTAGTCCTTCTCCACGGAGGCTTCCTGCTCTCCCCCGATTGGCCCCTCGAAAAGAAAGGCATACTTGCCATTGGCTTTAAGAACTTTGATAGCAGCATGGGTCGGGAAGAAATGGTATTCCAGCTCATAGTTCGCGTTGGCGGATCGCATGATCAAATGATCTCCTTCAAGTTTGTCTGCAAACGGAATCTCCTTGCCGCCTGCGTCCACCCACCGGGTGCTGGTGCCACTCGTCCGTTGGGGATGATCAAAATTGCCCTCACCGAAATTCGGCCAGCCCCGGTATTCACGCCTGCCACCTTTGGAGGGAGACTTGTTGTATCCCTTGTCGGCATCGTTTCCGATCCAATCATTCCCCACCAGGTCGAAGGCGCTGCTGAAACCTGACTTCCCCTCCGTCTCGCCATTCTCGAAATACCAGGTGCCGCCTGCGGTAGCGATTTTCCAGCACATGTTGTCGAAGTGCTTCACCTTGGTCACCACGACTTTCTCCGGATGGGGCG
>JBNJDH010000414.1:0-3321 GCA_051744695.1 Bacteroidota bacterium
ATGAGTGCAATCTATTTCCCGGACCGTTTCCTGCCGGGGTACCTGTTTGGCAAATATAGAATTTTGCCTCTGTGAACCGATCGCATCCCGGATTGACTTTCCGTTCAACATCCCAGTCTGTCTTTTCAAGTGCAGATCCCATCCATTGACTCTTTGTGCCTTCATCAAAGATATTCCATGATGCTCTTTTCAACAGCATATGCCAGGACCCAATCTTTTGATCCTGTTCAGGAACCGGATTCCATACTCAGAATTGCCATGCTTCAGCTTCCTTCAAAACCGGATCAGTCATGGAACCTGCAAAAAGGAGAAGAATTCTGCCGCAGGGCCAAACATATGGGTGCGGATATTGCCCTGTTCCTGGAGATGGTAAACATCGGGTACACAAGTGTCGACTTTAAATGTCCCGGGGCAATGGATAAATGGAAATCCATGGCCATCAGCAAGGAGAGTGAATTTATCCGTCACTTCCAGGAACTGGCCGAAGAGCTTGATATGGCCATAGTGATTACCTACCTGGGAAAAACTGATGAACTGCCAAAGAACTCAGCCTCTCTGATTAACCGTCAGGGTGACATCATCATGACCTACTCCAAGGTGCATACGGTAGACCCATTCCCAATGGAAACTGCTGTACAGCCGGGCACTGATTTTTACGTGGCCGACCTTGACACCCGTTTGGGAGTGGTGAAAACCGGGATTATGATATGTTATGACCGGGAATTCCCTGAAAGCGCCAGGATACTTATGCTGAATGGTGCGGAACTTATTCTAACGCCGAATGCCTGTGGCCTGGATTCATTACGCTTAATGCAGTTCCGGGTGCGTGCATGGGAGAATGCCGTGGTAACCGCTATGACAAATTATGCCGATGCAGGGGATGATGGTTTAAATGGCCATTCCTGCATGTTTTCGGCCAACGGGTCAAGAATTTTCATGGCCGGAGAAAACGAGGGCGTTTTTGTTGCTGAAGTAAATATGAAGGCTGAAAGAAAAACCCGCAGCAAATCTTACTGGGGGAATGCTTACCGTAGGCCTCACAGGTACCATCAATTAATTTCACCGGACGTTCAGGAACCTTTCAAAAGGAAAAACGGATTTGGAGAGGAATTTAAAAGACTGGAACGGTGAGGAGAATCAACGAAAGGGAATTCAAGAATACATTAACCCACTATCTTCATTTTTTTCATATGCTTCCAATAACATGGTTATGTACCCGGATTTAACAATGTCAAGATCTTATACCAGAAGAAAAAGGCTTCAGGATTTGATTTTTTCAACTTGTTCAGTTTGGGATTCATCGGTTCAGAAATGACCCAATCTTTTATTATTAGTGGATCAGTGAATTTTTCTATCTGTTCTGCGTCCTTTTGTATAAGAATTGCCAGGTATGCAGCTTTTGAAGCATGCGTTATAGCCTTCTCCAGATGGTACCTTTCTGAAAAAACGAATCGGCTGATTTTCTGAATACCTTGCTGTAGTTCTTCAAAGTTACCCTTTCCGTCAGCACCTCTCGTAACAATGCAGAGGGCTGTTTGATAAATGTCATCTAAAACATCCTGGTCTTTTAAATTATCCAATTCTCTGTAGGAGAGTTCAGTTCGAGCAAATGCCTTAAACGTGGACTTGATAATGTTTATATCAGCAACAATACCGGCCAAATTGCCAATATCATATAGCTGTTTGATGATCTCCATACCCATGGTATCCCCTTTCTTATAATAGGGAATACCTGATGTATTTGGAGCAAATGCAGTCAGCTTATCTCCTGTAAGGTCTTCAAGGCAAGGAGCCTTTACCGTCAATGGAGGGTCCTTTTCAGGGACAAATGAAGATTGAATCTTTACCTCTTCAAGTTTTTCATATTGTATTGCTTCAAAAAGAATATCGAGAAGAACAAATTCCTCTTCTTTGCTCGATCTATGAAGCGGCGTATAAAAAAATTTATAATGCTTTTTATCAATTTTTGTATCGGAAGTTCTTTTTTGTTCCTCTTTGCGTAAAAATCCTTGTTCCATTGCGACCTTGTCTAATGTTTCCTCCAGGTCTTCAGGTTTCTCAGGGATAACAATGTCAAGATCGATAGATAATCTTTTAGCAGAATTCAGGTGCAGCATCAGCGCCGTACCACCCTTGAAAACAAAAATGAGCTTTTGTTTAACGAGACCTTCTAAAAGAAGCAAAGCTCTTATGACTTTTTCCACCAAAATTTTGTCAGCATTTCGGTTCTCATTTGCGACTTTCTCAATCCAATTAAGGGTTATTTTTTCTTTATCGATCATTAACTATATTTCGGCAGCATCTCTCTATTACTGCCGTTATTTTGTTTTAAATTCTTTCCGAACCGAGTCGTAATATTTTTTAAAAGTCTCTTTTTTATTTCTTCTGTTGGCATAACGTAACATTCGATTTTCGTTAATCGCATATTTATTTATTGCCTCATTAAAAATATTTCTCATCTCAGAACCTTGCTGAGCTGCAAAGACAATCTTGTCACAAAAAACATCTACCAGCATTTTTTCCAATGTTACAGTATATAAGTCCCCTTTTTTTTGAAGAGGAGCTTCAGTAATCAATTGTTTTACAATCAGTGATTCTTTCTCATCCGGTAAATATTTTTCTATTAAATCTTTGTTAGGTTTAATAAAAACAGAATATTTTAATTCTTTTAAAAAAAAGAAAACAGATTGGACAGCATCTTTTTCAACTTCTACCAGAATATAAAACCGAACTGGTTGATGAACCATAAATTCATTGAATACAGAAGTGTTCCAGATGCATGTCTCAAGGAAAGGATATTCCTTTTTTAATTTTGAATTTATGGTTTTCAGTGTATTGGATATCTCGGGAATAAAAACTTTACCAGGGCCTAAAATGAATTTTCCCCTGCCAATCCGGGTCAAAATTCCACGTTGAACCAGAGAATAAATTCTCCAGTTAATTGTTGTCGTTTTTATTTGAGGGTCAAGAGTCCTGTAAAATTGAACAATATCAGAAGTTTTTAAAGATTCAGCATCTTTAAATTTGGCTTTTATTTGTTCGATATTTAATGTATTAGAACTGATGCTTATAATGTTTCAAGCAAATATATTAAAAATCTATAAAACGGCAGCAAACATAAATTAGTGCCAAAATATAGTGTTAACGCATTTAGAAAAATGAAATTTATTAGAAATAATTGTGTTGGCATATTGTCAGATATACAGGATTCTAGCGTGAGTTTATAATGAAACAGGGTATATTGTCTCCTAAACTACAGGTATATACAAAGTTAAGCATTATTTATTTGTATACACCAACATCTTTGATTCTGGGTCGTTC
>JBNJDH010000415.1:0-3314 GCA_051744695.1 Bacteroidota bacterium
TGATAATGTGGAGGTTTCAAGCCTTTCCATGATCAACCCCGATGACATCAAAGAGATCTCCGTCCTGAAGGATGCTGCTTCTGCCTCCATTTATGGTGCCCGGGGTGCCTGGGGTGTGATCCTTATTGAAACCAAATCCGGGGAATACAATAAAGAAACCCGGGTCAATTACAGCAACAACTTTTCATGGAATACCCCGACAGAAATTCCTGATATTGCAGGTTCTGTTGAGGGTGCTGAAATGCAACTTGCGTCCGGACGGCGGGTTGATCCCAACACTGATGTTGTAGGGCTTTTGAATATGTACTATGATGAAGAAGGTATTCAGAAAATGAAAGACTGGCGTCAGCAGTATGGCGACCAGGACCTCGGACCTGAAATGGAGCTGGGGCGTGACTTTGAGTACCGCGACGGCAGATGGTTTTACTACCGTCCCTGGGATGCCAAAGAGATGTTTCTTCGGGATTGGTCACCACAACAAAAGCATAATGTGAATGTGACGGGAGGTAGTGAAAAGACTTCCTATAATCTTTCCTTCGGATATGTAGATGAGGAGGGTGCATTAAAGCCCAGCACTGATGAATTTAAGCGGTACAATGCGACCTTGAATCTCAGATCCCAGGTAACAGATTGGTTGACCTTAAGGGGAAGGGCGATGTTCTCCAAATCGAACAATCAATCACCCTACTCATTCGGTGGATCTACCTACGATCCCTGGTACTATCTTATGCGTTGGCCCAAAACCTATCCTTACGGAACGTATGAGGGAAAACCTTTCCGTAACGCTGTAACCGAAGTGAATCAGGCCAAAATGGTTGAAGAGAAAGAAACAATGCAACGGGTCAATCTCGGATCAACCGTGAATTTGGCTGAAGGCTGGACGCTGGATGTGGATTACACTTATACCGAGAACA
Organism: Bacteroidota bacterium; assembly: GCA_051744695.1. GTDB lineage: Bacteria > Bacteroidota > Bacteroidia > Bacteroidales > Marinilabiliaceae > Marinilabilia. The sequence continues at coordinate 915 of JBNJDH010000415.1, forward strand.
ACGACCATACACACCGTCCCGGTGGATGGGTTGAAGGCATCAACCACTGGTTTATAAGTGGGGATGATATGGCAGATGCTTATGGGAAATATACCAGCAGCGGTCACAATATGGTGGAATACATCTCCGATTGGGACGAAACCAGTACTTTTAAGGCATATTCCACCTATAATAATGACTTCGGAGACCATTCCGTAAAGTTGATGGGTGGTACAGACATTGAATCGTTTGAATACTGGAGACATGACTCCGAGCGGCGTTCTTTGATTGATCGTGACAAACCTGAGTTAAGGTTGGCAACAGGCGATCAGTTCGTTGGCGGTGGACGTGATCAATGGTCTACTATGGGTGTTTTCGGTCGTTTGAACTATTCCTTCAAAGATCGTTATCTTTTTGAGTTAAACGGACGTTATGATGGTTCCTCTCGTTTTCCGGAAGCAGATCAGTGGGGTTTCTTCCCTTCCTTCTCTGCCGGATACCGGATTACTGAAGAACCCTGGATGGACTTTGTTCAGCCTTATCTATCCTCATTGAAATTCAGAGGTTCATGGGGATCTGTTGGAAACCATGATGTAGGAACCAATACATTTGTTCCTACAATGGATACATATGATTCCAATTGGTTGATGGGTAGTCAGAATATGCTGACTCTTGGCAATCCGCGTGTTGTACCGGCATCTTTGACATGGGAAACTGTCACAACCGTTGACTATGGATTCGATGCCCGTTTCTTTGACAATTCATTTGGCGTAGTATTCGACTGGTACCAGCGGACCACCAGCGATATGGTTTCTTCAGGTGAGACATTGCCGAACTCGTTTGGCGCTACTGCACCCCAACAAAACTTCGGGGAAGTACAAACCACCGGCTGGGAAATTACTGTTGACTGGCGTCATCAGTTTGCCAATGGCCTTAAGTTAAATGCCGAAGCTTCTATCTGGGATTTCCAGGAAGAGATCACCAAGTTTGCCAGCGACGACAACTACATTTACGGAAATTATGAAGGGAAAAAAATCGGAGAGATCTGGGGATATGAAACCGATCGCATCTTTACCAAAGATGACTTCGTGACAGATGCCGATGGAAATATTGCCCGCGAATCTGATGGTACTTACCAGATGAAAGAAGGCATTCCCGATCAGGATGTTTTTGAATCAGGATGGTTCTACTATGGGCCTGGTGATGTGAAGTATAAAGATCTGGACGGTGACGGAGAGATCAATTATGGGGACAATACTGTGGAAGACCATGGCGACCTGAAAAGGATTGGAAATGAAACACCTCGTTATCAGTATAGCTTCCGCTTTGGTGGTAGTTTCCGAGGTTTCGATATGAATGCCTTCTTCCAGGGCGTTGGAAAAAGAGATTTCTGGGCTACCGGTCCTACTGCCATTCCCGGTTCAGGCGACGCGTGGTATGAACACCAGACAGATTATTGGACGCCAGATAACAAGGATGCATTTTATCCCCGGCCTACAAATCATTCATGGGCGATCAGTAGTAGGAACTTCCTCCGGCAGACCAAGTATTTGTCCGACATGTCTTATCTGAGGCTTAAAAACCTGACTGTTGGATATACACTTCCAAACTACCTGACAAGCCGTGCAGGTGTTGAAAAGTTGAGGATCTATTTCAGCGGAGAAAACCTCTTCGAATTTGACAATATGGATATTCCACTGGACCCTGAAACCGGACAAAGGGAAGAAGGAAATTATTTTACCTATGGACGTTCCTATCCTTTCAAGCGGACTATTTCTGTCGGACTGCAAATGACATTGTAAAATTTTAAATGAAAATGGATATGAAATATTTAAATATATCGTTGATTTTTGCAGCTCTTATTGCTTTGGTGAGTTGCGAAGACGACTTTCTGGACAAACAGCCCATCGACCAGATGACCGATGGAAACTACTGGAGTAGTGAAGCCAATGTGGAGACCTTTTCATATGGTTTTTACGGTCATTTCTTCGATGGATATGGTTCAGGCTGGACATGGGGTGATTACTTTACAGGCCAGAGCCTGAACGATGACTTTGCGCCCACAACACCTACACCTTTCACTAAGAATGTACCCACTTCTGGCGGTGGTTGGGATTTCGACTATGTACGGAGGGCCAACCTGATGCTTGAACGCATCGATGAGGTGCCAATGAGCGAAGAAGCGAAGAATCACTGGAAAGGTGTGGCCCGTTTCTTCCGTGGCCTGGAATATGCCAATCTTGTTCAGCGTTTTGGCGATGTTCCCTGGTTTGATCATGTGGCAGAACCCGATGAAAAAGATTATTTGTATAAACCCAGAGATCCCAGGGCGGAAGTCATGCAAAATGTGCTTGAGGATTTTGAGTTTGCTGCTGAGCATGTTCAGGATGACGCGGGAACTGATGGTTTGGTAGTTAATAA
>JBNJDH010000416.1:0-3313 GCA_051744695.1 Bacteroidota bacterium
GGCGGCCCAGAGAAGAAACGCGCTGTCCATCCCGCCGGAAAAGGAAACTCACTGGATGAGTATATGACCACAGAAGCTGGTCGTCAATTATTTATAAACAGAATGGATTTTTTTGCAGAAAGATATGGCAGTGACCCGGTGTTTTTTGGATGGGAGCTGTGGAATGAAATCAATGCTATGGCGGATCCGGAAAATCCTGTCTTTTATCCCTGGCATTACACGATGTTAACTGAGCTCAAACAACGGTTTCCCAAAAATCTGGTTATGCAAAGTCTTGGCAGTTTTGACCGGGAACATTGGCGTAAAGCTTATCAAATGCTAAATGCAATGGAAGAGAATGAGGTTGCTCAAGTTCACCGTTATCTTGATTTAGGTGCTGAAATGGAAATTTGTCATCAACCGATGGATATTGTTACTTCAAGTGCTATCAGAGAGTTGCTTTCCTACAATATTAATAAGCCTGTTATACTGGCTGAGACAGGAGGTGTTGAACCTAAACATACAGGCCCTATTCGGTACTACAATATGGATAAGGACGGAATTTTATTGCATGATGCTCTGTTTGCTCCCTTCTTTTCTGGCTCTGCAGGTGTAGGTATGAACTGGCATTGGAATGATTATGTTGATGCAAATAATCTATGGTATCATTTTGGACGATTCTCCAGTGCAATAAAAGGGATTGATCCTGTAAAAGAACAGTTTCAGCCTATTCATTGGGAAACAGAGAGATTAAGGGTATATTCTCTTAAGGGCCAAAATACTCTGCTTTTATGGATACGGGACAAAGAAAACACTTGGAGAAATGAATTTGAGAACGGGATTTCACCTCAAACAATTGATAGTGAATCTATAGATATAAGAGGGTTAATTAGCGGTAGAACTGTAAAGAAAATTGAATTTTATGATCCATGGACAAATCATTGGTCTGAATCACATTACAGGAATGTTGATATTGTTCTCCCCTCTTTTTCAAGGTCTCTGGTTCTTAAAATTTTAATTAACTAAACTGCCGTATTTGAATACCTTACGTAGGGTGGTTTGGAAGTTTTCCTTCAACAAGAACATTTTCGACCAGGACGCAAATTTTGTTATGTATCGGGCTGCCGGTGTCCATATATGGTTAGCAGTGACGGATCAAATTATTCTGCCAGCTCCAGCCGTGAACAAATGGGAGTAAGAGGACGGGTAGGCATTGGTGGGAGTAACGATGGCATAAGAGTTGGAAACATTAACTATGTAAGGGATCCTTTTACAAACGAGGTACTAAATCCCAATAGTTTCAGTTACTATCATTGAGCTGCACGATTTTTTTCAGGTTATATAATATTCTGGGGAAAAAGGAGGGCAGTAAAAAATGCAGCGGGAATATAACTGAATTTCAAACCAATGGATTGATTTCCGGAATTTATTTGGTTCATGTATTAAAAAAAGACGGGACTGTGACCTTTAAAAAAGTTGTAAAATAATAAGACAAAAATCGGTTTGTAAACGATGATTTTATTAAAGTAAAACCTAAATCAAAAAAAAATGAAGAAATTTAAAGTAATCTCATTAATCCTTTTTTGTTTTATGTTGCTTCCTTCTTGCAGTGAAAAGGAAAAGGTTATAACGGTTAAACCTGCCGAATACGACCATGCGCTGCGCAATCCGCTGAAAGGATTCACCACGCGGGGAATTTACGATCATCCCTGGGCCACCACTGCACATTCCTACATAAAATGGAATGAGATTGAAAACCATGAATCAGACGGGATTGAAAAAATTAAAAGCGTGTGTGATAGTATATGGTCCGGAGTTGAAGATAACAATGTAAAAATAATTCCCAGGGTTTATCTGCATTGGAGCGGAGACAGAAAATACTGGCCCGCTGATATGCAGGAGGATGACTACTCAAGTGAGCAGTTTCAGAAAAGGGTTGTGAGACTGATAAAAAGGCTGGGAAAAAGTTGGGACAACGATCCCCGCGTAGCTTATGTGGAAATGGGAATTTTTGGAAAATGGGGAGAGCAACATTCTCCACTTCCAACAGAAAAGATGGAAAAACTTGTGGGAGACGCATTTGCCGAAGCTTTTATAAATAAAAAGGTCTCAGTCAGAAGGAACTGGGAACGGTTCACAGATCATCCGTTTGGCGAATACTGGGATTCCTGGGCACATTACGACCAGATGTGGCCGCATGGAAACAGCATCAAAAATATGAATGATGACGGTCGTTACCTGGAGAACTACGTTGGTGGCGAAGTAGCCTATGACTGGGGGAATGGAGACATTCAACCCGGACCTTCACCTACTGCAAGTGTGGCCGAGAAAAAACACCGCAATTTTGTTATCAATTCCATTCGCTGGCTGCATTGTACACAACTCAGGTGGATTGAAAATTATGATCAAAATAACGAAGCAGCGGTTAAAGGAGCAGATGAAATCCAAAAGGTTTTTGGATATCGCTATATGTTGGATGAGGTGCGTTTTTCACTAAACGATTCGTTAAACGTAGAATTTGATGTAACCAATACCGGATCAGCGCCTTTTTATTACGACTGGCCGGTTGAAGTGGCACTGCTTGATACGGAAAATTACAAATCGGTTTGGAAAGTAACATTTAACAACGTTGATGTAAGAGACTGGTTGCCCGGAGAGGGCTGGACAGACCCTGACTGGACAGCCGTTTCAGGTTGGTCGGAATTTGTTCCCGATACCAATTGGATTGCATCGGGTAAATGCAGCTGGAAAATACCACCCAAAAAGAATACAATAAAAGGGAAATTTAAAGTGGATGCGCCGGAAGGAAATTATATTCTTGCACTGGCAATACTTGATCCTGCAGGCAATTTGCCAGGCCTTCGGTTTGCAACAACCAATTATTTAAACGGTGGCAGGCATCCGGTTGGGCTGGTTGATTTGGAAAAAAATCAATGCTCGCCTTTGCCAACCGGTTTTACTTATGATGATCCCAGGTTGGACAATAGTTTGCATTATGAAATTCATTAAAAGAGATTAGTAAAATAATCGTAAACAGTTAAAATGAGGATATGAAAAAAACTATTATTACGTATATTCGCACTATCACTGCTCACTTTAATGTTTATTAAACCATTTGTTGCAGCAGAAAATAAAACACCTTCATAACCAAACATAGTATTCATAGCGATTGAAGATTTTAGTCCCAAGCATTTTGGATGTTATGGAGGAATAGCTATAACATAGTGTTAGCTTTTGACATTGTGCATAAGCCCCGCGAAATAAATTTATCCCCGTCTGTTTTAAAAAGAATTTAATCATTGCCAGCTTGCTTTTCATTAAGTATTATCAGGTA
>JBNJDH010000417.1:0-3312 GCA_051744695.1 Bacteroidota bacterium
GATGTCGAAAGCCTTGAAAATAGTCTCCGGATTGACGGGCTGCAGGAACCCATCCTTATCCATGAAACCGACAATGGCACACCTGAAGTCCTCGATGGCGCCCGCCGTCTGCAGGCATGCAAGAATCTGAAAATTTCTGAAGTGGACTGTATTGTGAAAAAAGGGCTGAACCCGGAAGAAGCGGGCAGGCTCTCATATGCCAAAAACGTTGAGCGGGAAAGCCTCACACCCATAGAGGTCGCAAAACACCTGAAAAGGCTGAAAGAGAAATTTGAGCTGAGCCATAACGAGCTGGTGTTAAGAGGCTACGGTTCCAAAGGGACGATAACAAACAAGCTTAAACTCCTGGAGCTGCCGGAAGCCGTTCAAGACCATATCGCTGCTGGCAGTTTGACCGAAACCCATGGCCGTGCACTGCTGCGCCTGTCAACCGAGGCAGAGCAAACGGGTATGGCAAGACGGTTCATCGATCACGACGTATCCCCGAAACGTGCTGATGGCTTTGTTGCCCAGCATATCAAAAAATTAAACCAGGCCAAGGAAGAAAAGGTGGTGGAAATTCCTGAGGCTGATATTCCCGGGGTTTACTTTAAAGATGCCCAGGAAATGAATGAGCTGCAGAACAATACCGTGCATTTGATAGTGACCAGCCCTCCGTATGGTATCGGAATGGATTATGAAAAAAATTTTAAAACAGTGGATGATCTGTTTAACAACAATTTCCCTGTCCTTGAAGAATGCTGCAGAGTATTGGTACCGGGCGGCGTAATGGCTTTAAACCTCGGTGATATCCAAAGCCCGAAAAAGAGCGGTCCCCGGGAATTAATTTTAATGATGCCTGCATATCAGTCTATATTGCGGAAACACGGTGTCTTTCTGCAGGATGTCATAATCTGGAAAAAGCAGATCCCCTGGTCGAAGAGAAATCAATTATTCACAGCCAGGACCAAACATACATCCTACCGGATCATGGACAATTTTGAATATGTTTACATTTTTCGGAAAGACGGTGACCGGCCGTTTCCCAAAGAAGATGTTGTCCTGAAATCCTATCCATCCAAGGAAGAGTGGAAAAGTTGTGTCAGCGGCGTGTGGGAGATCAATGCAGTCCAAAATCAAAAAGAGCATCCCAGTCAGTGGCCGGAAGAATTACCAGCGCGGCTGATTAAAATGTTTTCCTGTGAAACCGAAACAGTGCTTGACCCATTTCTGGGCAGCGGCACAACTGTGAAGGTGGCAAGAGACTTAAACCGCAATGCCGTGGGATATGAGCTCCGGAAGGAATACAAGCCGACTATCATGGGCAAGCTGGGCATAGCAGAGGAAGAAAAGAGCCCGGCAGCTGGCAATGAGAACAACAAAACTGTTTCCCTGGCAGAATACGAAAAAAGCCGTAAGCCGAAAGCAGAGGTTTTCGGCAACACTGAGCTTTTAAAAGAAGCTTTTGAGGGAAAGAAAGAGAGCGAAGAATCAGGCGACAAGAAAATTGAAAACGCCGCTTAAGCCTTAATCAAGATCCAGGCGGGGACACAAGATGTTTCTCGCTTGGATCTTTTCGTCTGCTGCTCATTTATTTTATCCGGGACAGCAGGCAAGGCGGTTAATGCCGCCATAAGAACACCATGGGCCAACACCTCACCGGTCCATCGGTTGTTCAAATCGCTGTGGATCAGCGCATTTTTGCAGAAAGGTGAGGTGGCTTTTATGAACAAAAAATTGTTATCCCAAACAGAAGTTGCTAATATTTTCGGAGTGTCAGCCAACACGATTAAAAATTGGCGTGAAGACAGGTTGTTGTCATATGTGCAAGTACCCGGTTCATCAAGGAAATTTTATTTCCCCGATGAAGTGGATGCTTTTATTAATAAACACAAAAAGGAACACAGAGGAGGTGGTAACCACTTAAAAAGAAATAAAATCAAAGGGGAGCCAAGAATATCCTCTAAATCTGATGAAGATTGGAGGATAGATTAATGGCAAAGAAAAAAGGCAAAAGAAATCTGAGAAAGATTGGCGGTATATGGTATTTCCGAATACAATGGAATGGAAAGCCTATTAAACGTTCCCTGGGGGTCAGCAGAGAAGCGGCTGCGAAAGACTTGCGGGATGAATATTTGGCTAATCTGGTGAAATATGGTCAACTTGATCCGCCAGATGAAAACGAAGGTGGGATTACTTTCGGTGAATTTGCCAAGAAATGGGCTTCAATTCACAAAAGAGATGTTAAATATTCAACATGGCGAGACTACAAATCGGCTATGAATTCCCGCATTCTGCCCGTATTCAAGGATCGCCCCATAAAAGAGATTTCATACATGGAGATCTTAGAATTCCGGAATAATTTAAAGGTTAGCGCAAAGCGGGCGAATAATATTATGGTGCCAATGAAATCAGCTTTTGAAATGGCATTCAGGGAAGGAATTATTCCCGAAAACGTTATGCGGAAAATAAAGAAGCTCCGTGAAGAAAGCCCGGATATCCATCCGTTTTCATATGCGGAGATCAACAGGATATTAGATGCAGTTGATCCCTGGTACCGCCCCTATGTCCAGGTGGCGTTTTATTCCGGTATGCGTGCAGGAGAGTTAAATGCTTTAAAATGGAGCAATTATCATGGGGATTTGGTCAATGGGCCGGAAATTCATATTCGGAAATCTTATGTCTATGGGAAAGACGGTGGCGTAAAGACAGAAAAATCTGTTCGTAATCTGCCATGCTTATCGGAGGTGGTTGAGGCTATAGAGCAGCAACGGCTATTGACAGGGGATAAGGAATATATTTTTCTGACCAGGGACGGGAAGCGCATGAATCCGGACCATTTCAGAGAAGTTGTGTGGAAGCCTGCTCTTGAAGAGGCTGGTATAGCCTATCGCCCTCCGATACAGACAAGACATACTTATGCCACGATGATGCTTTCTGCCGGTTATTATCCTAAGATTGTACAAGAATGGTTGGGTCATTCGTCGCTTCAGATGGTGTACCAAAGATACGCTTCATGGATACCAGGGCAAACCAGAACAGATGGTCAATTGTTTCGGAACTACATCAATGAATTAAAGAAACAAAAGGGCCAAGATGAGGGCAGTGATCCATGTGAACAGGGGGATGTTGAAACTGAAAAAACAAGCCCCTGTTGTACCAAAATTGTACCACTTAGCGCGTATCGGAAAAAATGAAAAAAGTGAGTTTGTAAATGTCTGTAATAAAAGGAAGTTGGTAGCGGGGAGAGGATTCGAACCTCTGACCTTCGGGTTATGAGCCCGACGAGCTACCAGACTGCTCCACCCCGCAATGTTGAATTAATACTTATAG
>JBNJDH010000418.1:0-3286 GCA_051744695.1 Bacteroidota bacterium
TGAAGGAAGAGTTTGAAACGCATAAAAAGAATGCGCTCGACCGCTACACAAAAATAAATACCGAACTGCACCACACCCGAATGAAGCTGAAGAACCAGTAGGAATTTTTTTTCTGTCCCGGGAAACCTTGCTGGTTAAAAAATTCGCATAAATATTTATATCTCCCTTACGGGGAAATATGTGAAAAACTATTTTTTATGAAATTGTTGTTTCCATGCTAACAATCGGATACCAATTTTATTTCTAAAGTTTTTGAACTTAAGGCAAGCATATAAAATCCAATGTCATCCTAAAAACAGAACAAAAGTTCTGTTCTGGGAATGAATGTCCCAATTTTGTACAGTCTGATTTTTTTTGCCATGTAATAAATAGCTGAATTATAATATGGTACCAATAAGGTATGGTTTTTGTCATGATTAATAAACCACTAAAAGACTTAAAATCAGACTATGACAAACAATTCTAAAGTAATTTATACTTTTTTCCTGTTAATTTGTTTAAGTCCATTCGTACAAGGACAACATCTTTCAATTGATGTGCTGGCAAGTTCGGGCAACGAAGTTTTAGGAGAAGAATCTTCTTTGATATGGACAATCGGTGAAAATTTTGTTGAAACCCTGGAAATTACAGAGGGAGTGCAAACCCTTGGGTTTCATCAAACCTATGATTTTATGGGCCGGCAGAATGAAGCAGAAAAAAATACATTGTGGATTTATCCAAATCCAGTATTAAACACACTAAATATCCAATCGAAAGAATACGTCGGGGATGCAAACCTTCAGGTTTTTGCAATTACCGGGGAATTGGTTTTTGAACGAAAAATTCAAATGGAAAACCGTTATACGCTTAATCTTTCCTTTTTAAATGAAGGAAATTATCACCTCCGGATTACAAATCATAAGATTCAGAATTTTCAATTCATAAAACTGAGTGATTGACTCATAAACCCAAAAAAGGAATTAATCGACTTTTAACGATTTCGTTAAAAATTTAAACCATAATTAAAATGAAAAAATCATTTCTTTTTGTATCGATGTTGCTGTTAGCTGTAAGTCTTTCAGCTCAGCCCAATTTGATGAATTATCAGGGAGTTGCCCGCGACCGTTCAGGACAGGTTATTGGCAATAAGAACATTGCGTTGCAAATTCACATCATCGCTGGGGAGGTTAACGAAGCTCCTGTTTATACTGAGATTCATAAGATTACCACCTCACGTTTTGGTGTTTTTAATATTCATATTGGTTCCGGAACTCCTATATATGGTCATTTTTCCGATATTACATGGGCACTGGATAATCATTATGTAAAAATTGAAATGGACATGAAAGGGGAAAGCAATTTTAAGGATATGGGAACGACCCAATTGCTTTCGGTTCCCTATGCCTTTCATGCCCAAACTGCCGGATCGGTTGTTGAGGGTGAATCCCCCACACTAAAAAGCGCCAAACCGGGTGTAAAATCCCAAACCTGGTCGATGTTTGGCAACCGGGAAACCAATCCTGAAAAAGATAAGCTGGGAACCACCGATAGTACAGACCTGGTCATTGTTTCCAATAACAAGGAGGCCATGCGCATTCGTAGCAACGGGAATGTTTGGATCGCCAACAAACTGGATATCGGCGGAAACCTGAGGGTTCGCGGCGATTCGGTGATTATCGACCACAACCTTTATGTAGGAGATACCACCAATACACGAAGTTTATATGTGAAAGACGATGTTTCCGATGAGGGGGATGGTGGGTTTGTGACTACTTTCGAAAATGAAAATGACGGGGAGGGAGATGGGATTAATATAAGACTGGGCAAACCGCGGGCCAACAATGGCTTGCCTGATCCGGGTGTTAGTCCGGAAATCACTGATGCCCAAATGAACAATATGAAAGATCTGATTTCAAACAATGTGTCTGAATCAAAAAAAATGGAAATACTTCAGGATCTAATAGAGGACGGATTAAAAGAAGATTATGAGACCATAGGCGGACTGGCTGTGGGAGTGGGAAATATGGTTACGGGCTTTATCAATGACCAATTGGGGTTAGAAAGGACTATTGTTCCTTATGTCGAACTTTTTGGCGGATATAACAAAACAATTGCCGGGGTAGGAGTCAAAATACCTAAGCTGGACTTTGGCCCCTATACATTTCCCAGAATCCCGGAAATGAATCTTTCATTGATCGGAGTGGATGAAATTCCACTCAACGATATGAGCTTTTGGGGAATTCCAGCCATTAAATTGACGGATGTGGAAAATAACCCACTAAGCAATCACAACGAATTCATTCGGTTTTCCGATGTCAGTAATCAAAAAATGGGGGCAATACGAGCCGAATCGGTATCGGACTGGACATCCAACCACCTCACCCCAACATATCTGATGGGCTTACGTAAAGCCTTTACCAGTGCCGTTGACAAAAAACACGGAAAATATCACTTTAAGCAGGAAGTTTCCCAGGCAGTGGATGCCTACAAAAACATTGGGGTGGAATACAGTTCCGGTAACGGCGATTATGCCGAATGGTTGGCAAGAATAAATCCAAAGGAGCGTATAAGCGCTGGTGATATTGTAGGTGTTATTGGAGGCAAAATCACGAAGGATCTCTCAAATGCCGAACAGGTAATGGCGGTATCTCATAATCCAATTGTTTTGGGAAATGTACCGGAAGAAGAAAAATTGCATTTAGGCAATAATATTGCTTTTATGGGGCAAATTCCTGTAAAAATTATGGGGCCCGTTTCTTCGGGCGATTATATTGTGGGCAAAGGTGATATTAGTGGATACGGTATTGCTGTCAGCCCGGATGAGATGGCAGTTGAGGATTTGAAATCTGCGGTTGGAAGGGCATGGGATACAAATCCGGATAATGGTCCCAAAATGGTGAATACAGTGGTTGGAATCCATAATGGCGATTACCTGAATATTTTTAAACAATACGAGAAACGTCTCAAATCTTCTGAAGACCGGCTGGAGGCTCTTGAATCAAAATTTGAAATATTGACTGGATCAACGGTTGAATCAGAGTAAACATATCATTCATAGATTGCAGGATATGTGATTTAAAGGCATATCCTGCAATTTTTTCCATTCATCATGAAAAACCTTTTACTTTCGCTGGCCCTATTTATACCATTACTGACAGCAAGTCAACAAATGAATTCGACAGAAGAGGTACAACAGTCAGATTCACTGTTGTTATGGTTAGAATATTTGAACGAAAAAGGACTGGAAATAGTCGATGACTCTGTGGTTACCGGTAAAGAATTCCAACGGGTTTTAAAGGATGAAAAC